>CAZSHF010000029.1:0-26292 GCA_964606655.1 uncultured Treponema sp. | reverse complement strand
GATTTTCAAACTTAGATTTTGTAAACCAAAGAACAAAATCGCCCGGATTTCGCTTGTTTCCATCAATTACAACTTCCTTTCGCTTTCCCGCTCCAGCACGCAACTCATCAAGATTCAAGTTTGCAAGTTTTCCATAATCTGGAAAAGTAGAAATATCGTAATAAAGATTTCCGCCAGATAAATAAGTGTGTCCGTTCGCTTCAATCTTTTTAATTAATTCAATCATTTCTGGAATGTGGTCAGTCGCTTTGCAAATTACGTCCGGATGCCGAATATTCAAATCGTCAATGTCTTGCATAAAAGCGTCCGTGTAAAACTTTGCAACTTCCAAAACCGACTGATGTCGTTCTTCGGCAGTTTTTACCATTTTGTCGTCGCCTTCATCGTTGTCGCCAGTTAGATGACCAACATCAGTAATATTCATAACGTGCTTTATGTCGTAACCCAAAAATGTAAGCGTTTTATCCAAAGTGTCCAAAAAAACGTAAGCACGCAAGTTTCCAATGTGCGCATAATTATAAACCGTAGGACCGCAGCCATAAAAACCAACAAAACCGTCGTGAACCGGCTTAAATTCCTGAATTTCGTGTCCCATTGTATTAAATAATTTTAACGCCATAAAAACCTCTTTTTTGCAAATCTTATTAATTCTAGTGAAAATAAACCGCGCTTGCAATTAAGAATGTATTCAGCACAAATGCCGGGTTTTTATGAATCGAAAAAAAATATTGTTTAAACTTGCCTACGGCGCTCTTCGAGACGCGGAAATCCGTTTTTCGTGGTTTGGGAAGAAAAAATGAGAAATTCTAAAATCTGCCAAGAAAAATCATTGCTTTATCGCACAGTTATTCTGTTTTCATTCCAAGAAAAGTTTTATCAGCATCTTCTCCAAACACAATACCTTTGTTCTTAACATTCGTATCTTTAGATAAATGCAGCACAAAAAGAAATAAAACAAAACACAACACGAGATACAAAACAAAAAGGACAATTTTCACAATCTTCAGCATTGAATTCACAGAATTCATTGACAATTCTTTTATTGACAGCAAAACATCCTTTACAGACAATTCTCCGCTTTCCGTCTCCAAAACATTTATTGCTCTCAAAGCAGTTGATGTATATTTCTTCATTTTTGATTTAATTATATTTTCAGCAAGAGAGTCGATTCCGTTCACTTCACTTTTTTTCAACGATTCTTCAAGCAGATTTTTTATATTTTCTGTGTCCAGCTGTTTTTCAAAAGCACCCGGATATATTTCATCGATATTTTTTTCAAGTTGATTTATTCCTAAGTCAATAAAAGAATTCAAATTATTTTTTACGGTTCCAGTCACAATGAATAAAATCACAAAAACAAAAGAGAGCACAATGTCAATCATAAGTATGCAAATTTTGTGTGTTTTATTTTCTATTTTTTTCAAACAAAAAGCACTCAATAAAAATGTCAATAAAACCGCCAAAACAATTATAAAAATATTCATCAGAAATCCTCATTGATATAAATTCTTGTTTCTTGAGCTGAAGACAAACAATTTTTCTTAATTGAAACAAGGAAAGGCTCTTTATAGAGAAGGAGCTCTCTGTATTTTTCCTGAATTCCTAAATCTTTTAGAACAGATTTTGCAAGCAGTCTTCCGCAAGGCGCCTGCATAAAAACTTTGAATGTATCTGGCCTGAAATCTTTTTTATTTCTTTCAAGTAAAATTTTATATTTTATCTTTTTATCTTTCCAGGCTGAAAACAATTTTCCAGCCTGTTTTATGAAAAACAAACTGAAAATTATCTGCGGAATCAACAAGAATTTTGACACTTTAAATAAAGGCATCAACATAATTATGATTCCGCAAAAAAGCAGAAGAAAAGAGTAAGTATTCAAATATAAAAATCTGAAAAACTTACGCATTTCCTAATTGCGCCGCAGAAATCGCTTTGTAGAAAGCAGCAACAGTTTTCTGAGCAGTTTTCTCGTCTGCCCCGGAAAGCATCACAGAGGTTTTCTGAGTGAATCCTTCATAATAAAGATAGAACGCTGGACAGCAGCAGCCAAATGTCGCTTTTCTTACATAGCCGATTTCCTTTACACTGCTTGGAAGCAAATATTTAACAGTAGTTCCGTTGTTGAAACAGTAACAGACAATTTCTTTTGTCACTTCAACAACACGCCTGTTTGTGATTACCAGATAACCATTGCGTCTATGTCCAAAAATTTTGGCAAAGAATTTCCTTATCTGCCCCAATGCCATTGCAACTGGATTTGAACTTGTCGCCCAAAGCTCCGCCTCAATCTCCATTACAAGAGATTCTCCTTCTTCAAGAATTAATCCTGATTTCAAATCTGCCATACAGATTCCTCCAAGTTTTTATTTTAACGACACACGAGGAAGTTTCAAAAGTCAGATGAGTTTTGAAACAGGCTCATACATCGCTAATTCCGTTTTTCAGAAAAGCTTTCATTCAAAATAACCAGAATGACGAGAAATAAAAAAAGTCCGCCTCTCCAGACAGAATATCCAAGTCTGAAAAAACGGACGCAATCACATTGAAAAAAATAAAGAATTATATCATTGATTGATTGATTGATTGATTGATTGATTGATTGATTGATTGATTGATTGATTTTGCAAAGGCAACGAGTTATTTGTCAAGAAATTTGAATTTTTTTTCGGCAAAATCATTATCATATTCCGTATTATAACACAGTTTTTTTTCATCTGCAAACTCATTTTTTTTCAAAAGGCGGATAATTATTTTCACGCGTTCATAAACATATACGCCAAAGTCTCAGCGTCTTTTTCCATATTTTCAATCACGCTGTACTCGTTCGGCATATGGGCACATTCGTCCAAAGTTGACCAGACAGCGCAATCGTAGCCTTCACGCCTGAGTTCCGCGCCGACAGTTCCGCCGCCGATTCCGATTGTGCGCGCCTTGATTCCGTGAACGACATTCAGCGCTTCGGAAAGTTTTTTCACGACAGGCGAATCAACGGAAGTCGCAGGACTTTCTGAACTCTGCAATATTTCATAGCAGATTTCACAAGCGTATAATTTTTCAACTTCGCCGATTATTTCTTCAATCTTTGCAAGGACCTGATTTATCGAATAGCACGGAAGAATTCTTGAATCAATGCAGAAAACTTCTTCTCCAGGAATTATATTCACGCCTTCGACATTTGAATAACGCATTGTCGGCTGGAAAGTCGAATAATCCGGCTCGAAAAGTTTGTCCCGCCTGTCAAAAAATTTCTGCAAGGCAAAAAGCCTCATGCTCAAATCGTTTGCGATTACACAGGCGTTGTTTCCTTGGTCAGGACGGCTTCCGTGAGCCTGCTTTCCTTTTACATGAAATTTGAGCCACAGAATATTTTTTTCCGCGACTTCGATTGTCTCGCCTTTGGAATCTCCGCCGTCAGGAATCAGGATTATGTCGTTTTTCTTGAACAGATTTGTGTTTTTAAGAAGCCAGATTATTCCGTATTTTGAGCCGACTTCTTCGTCCGCCATAAAAAGAAGTTTTACAGTGTGGCTGGGCTTTACGCCGTTTTTCAGAAGAGAAAGAGATGCGAAAACTGAAGAAACCAGACCTTGCTGATTGTCCTCAACTCCGCGGCCGTAGATTTTTCCGTCTTTTTCGACAACATTCCACGGATCAGTTTGCCAAAGCGAGATTTCGCCGACCGGAACAACATCAAGATGACACATTGACCAGACAGAATATTCGTCGCTTTCGCCTGGAATCGTGACAACAATGTTCGGCCTTATTTTGCTTTCAACACGATTGTCAGGCGAGTCAAAGCGTTCTATTTTCACTTCGCCTTTTGAGCCGTCAAAACCGTTTTCTTTTAGCCAAGCGATTAAGGCTTCGGCTTTTTTCAGTTCGCCTTGGCCGCCGTTCTCAGGAGCCAAAGCAGGATTTGAAGTCAGAAGCGACTCAAGCGCGACCATTCCCTTTTTCTGAAGCCGGATATATTTCTGCAAAGTTATAAATTTTGAATCAGTCATAAAAACAATGTAAAACTTTGCAGAGCGTAAATCAAGGGAATGAAATCAGAACGAAACGCTGCAATCTGCTAGAACGAAACTCCGTAGTCCGCAGGATTTCTGTCTGAAACAAGAATCGGCTGGCTTTTTGTTCCGCCTGAACCTGCAAATGTCGCGTTTCCGCCATTAACTGCCGCAGATTTTCCGTCGTACCAGTTGTAAACCGTTGTTCCGTTCTCGAACAAGCCGCTTACATCAACGCTGGTTCCGCTGATTCCGATTGCGACTTTGCTTTCGCCGGCCGAACCGCTGTACGTTCTTTTGTAAGCAGAGCCAGTTCCCGCGCCGACCGCAGGATTGAACTTTCGGAATGTTCCGAGTTTTCCCCAGTGAACTGAAGTCTCGCTAGCAGCGGAATCCCAGTTGAAATCAGAACGAGTTCCTTGATTCTTGTCAGAGCCAGTATCGCCGAACGGTCTTGAAGTCTCATCTCCGTAATAAATCTGAATCAAGCCCGGCATAAGGACAAACGAAGTTCCGAGTTCAGTCTGATTGGAAGAACGTCCAAGTCCTGTATCATGGCTTGAGATATAAAGCAATGCCTGTTTGTTTCCCAAACGGCTGTTCCAGTCAGGAAGATTAGGCGAATAAGTCTGCATATCGCTGCTTCCTGCGACGGAAAAATCAATCATAGAATCAAAGCCATTGCTGAACCAGGAAGAATCGCCGCCGCTTCTCCATCCGAATGATTCGCCTGTCATCCAGAAATCTTCATCCCAGTCTTTAGCGTATTCATCCGCGCGGCTAGAATTTCTCCAGGCTTTCAATGCTGTGCCGCAAAGCTCCTTCAATTCTTTCCAGCGGTACTTATCAACGTGCTTTGCCGTGTCACATCTGAATCCGTCGATTCCGAATTCTTCAACCCAAGCAGCAAGCCATTTTTCAATCCAGACAGCAGGCGCATTGCTTGCACTTGTTGAACGCAACGGTTTTGCGGCAGGAACAATCCAATTGTCGTAGCCGCTTGTTTCTTTTGACCATTTTGTCTTTAAAAGCGGAGGAACAGTCTGCGCGGCAGAACTTTCTGTCTTTACATCAGGAAGGGAATCAAGATTTTTTGTAAGGTCGTCATTGCCGCCTGATGTATATCCCGGAACTCCTGCACGAACCCAGGAAGAACCCCACCATTTAAGCCATTCAGAAGCACCCTGATTACTAGCATCATAAGCAAGATAATTGTGATATTTGTGGTAATCCGCATCCCCTGTGCCAGAAAGTGTGTAGCCAAGGTCTCGCGACGCAGAAACGCTGTAGCCTTTGAACTGTGTCTTGAAAGGATAAACCGAATAATCCTGCATATCCTGAAGAGTGAAATAACCTGTATGGTTCATCACAACATCCATGACAACACGGATTCCGCGGCTGTGCGCTTCTGTAACAAATGTGCGGAAATCCTCAACAGTTCCCATGTTTTTATCCATCATTGTGTAGTCAAGCGGATAATATCCGTGGTAAGCGTAATGCGCAAAATCTCCGGAAGAACCGCCGCCACACCAGCCGTGAGCCTGTTCGTAAAGAGCAGTAAGCCAGATTGCATTCACGCCTAAGCCATTTAAGTAGTCAAGTTTTTCTGTAAGTCCTTTTATGTCGCCGCCGTGGAATGTTCCGATTATTTTGCCTTTTTCATCAACCGAAACTCGGCCGTAACTGTTGTTGTTTGAAGAATCTCCGTCATAAAAACGGTCTTGAATCACAAAATAAACATTCGCGTTGTCCCAGGTGAATGTGTCAGGAACTTGAGGCGCGGATTTTGTTGTCAGGCCTGCAGTCTTTGAAGAAGTTCCGATTCCGTTTGTGATTTTCGCGACAACATTTATCGTCTGGTTTTCAGAGTTTATTCCCAAATCCGAAACTTTTATCCTCAGAACGCCGCCTGAAAAATCAGAAAGAGAATATGTCTTTGAGCCTGCCGAAACCGCCGCAGCTGTGACAGGAGAACCGTTTTCCTCGTATGAAACAGTGATTGCGCCGGAAAGCGAAACTGTGTTTCCCGAAGGGCTTATTGTGATTTTTGGCGGAAGAGGAATATTTTCTGAAGTGATTTTCGCGGTGAGTTTATCGGAACTATATGAGCCGGAAAGAGCGTCAAGCCATTTTCCAGTTCCTTTGTCTTTTATCGCCGTGTCAGTATATTCGTAAGTGTCTTTGTCAGAAGAAATTGTCAAATCTGCTGTCTGATTCCATTTGACATTTGAATCCCAGCTGTTTTGTGTTGAAGACGGATTCATTCTAACAAAAATAACATTCGGATAGTCTGTCGCACCCGGCTTTGAACAGAACCAGTAACCTGTCGCAGAATCCTTTGTCATACTGACCCATTCGTTTGTTGAGTCATCAACAAAAAAATAAGCTGCATACCGAGGAGAGGCTTCTGAATCAAATTTTCCCGGAATAAAATAGAGCCTGTCAATCTTTCCGCTTCCTTTTGAAACTGAAAGCGTTTGCTTTGCGCTCGTCGTTTCAGATTTTCCGTCGCTGTAAGTCGCAGTCACGACAGTTTCGCCCTCGGAAACAAGCGTCACTTTTCCGCTGTTTACAGTCGCGACATTTTCATCAGATGAAAGCCAAGTCGCTTCCGATGTGACATCCTTTTCCTCTCCGTCCGAATAAAGAGCGGTCGCTATAAACAAAGGCTCGCTTTCTGTAGAACCGTCCGCCTCGTCCACAACAAGAACATTCAGAACCTTTTCAACAGGCAAAGGATTGTCAGGATTGTCGGGAACAGAAGGATTATCGCCCCCCCCCGCAGCATTTTTGCAGGAAGCAAAAGAAACCAGAGTAAATGCAGAAACCGCCGCCGCAAACGCCATCGCCGAATAAAATGTTTTCCTCATTTTTTTCTCCAATAACTAAAGATTAAAAATCTCCGCTAGAAATGCGGATTCAGAAAAGCAAGAAAAGCATTTGATGTGATTTTGTTAGACTAGATGACGTTTAAACTGTAAACCCAGATTTGCCGGTTGTCAAATTTTTCCGTGTACATACATGACTTCCGCATTATAACCAACTTTAAATAAAAAAACAGGTTTTTGGTCGCGTAGCATTTGGCGCAAAGTCTCTTGTTCATATTTCGCTCAAATCTTGAGGGCAACCGCAGATTTTCAAAAAAGCAAAAAAACAGCCCAAATGCCGGTTTTATAAAATCGACATTCAGGCGGTTTTTATTTTATCCGTATATTGATTCAGGCTGCGCCGAACATATTATTCTGACCCGAACCAATTATCTTGTGTACGCTTTCCAAGTTGTTTCCACCAAAGTGTCAACATCGCTGTGTTTCGGTTCCCAGCCTAGAATTTCTTTTGCCAATTTGCTTGTCGCATACAGACTTGCAGGGTCGCCTTCTCGTCTCGGCGCTTCTTCCGCTGGAATCGGTTTTCCTGTAATGCGGCGAGCCGCTTCGATAATTTCCTTTACAGTTGTGCCTTTTTCAGTTCCAAGATTAAGTTTAAGGCTTTTGTGATTTTTCGCGATGTAGTCAAGCGACATGACATGAGCGCGCGCCAAATCTGTAACATGAACATAATCGCGGATGCAAGTTCCGTCGCGGGTTTCGTAATCTGTGCCGAAAATCTTTAAAGAACGTTTTCCAAGAGCGGCTTCCATCACTCGCGGCAAAAGATTTTCAGGATTCTGTTCAAGCCCGCAGACAACGCCTTCAGGATCGTAGCCTGCCGCATTGAAGTAGCGCAAAGCGGCGAACTTCAAATCTTTCAACTGGTCGTACCAGTCCATAAATTCTTCAATTTTGAGTTTTGTAAATCCGTAATAGTTTATCGGCTTCTGCGGATGATTTTCGTCCATCGGAAGATATTCAGGCTCGCCGAAAGTCGCCGCGCTCGAACTGAAAATCATAATCTTGCAGCTGTGCTTTATCGCCGAATTCATAATGTTCAGAGTTCCGTTTATGTTGTTCACAGAATATTTTTCAGGCTTCACCATAGATTCGCCAGCCGCCTTGAACGCCGCAAGATGAATAAACGCGTCGAATCCTTTTTCAAACGCCGCATCCAGATCAGTCGGAATCAAAATGTTTCCGTAAATAAATTCGTTTTCAGGAAAAAGATTCTGCCTCAATCCGCTTGAAAGATTGTCAAAAACCGTGACTTTGTGGCCGGCCGCCATCAATTCTTTTACAACGTGGCTTCCGATGTAGCCTGCACCGCCAATAACTAAAACTTTCATTTTGAACTCCCGTAAAAAATTAATTATGTTGAATTAATAATTTTCCGCAGATTCTGCAAGTTCTGCTGACTTTCAAGAATATTTTTCCGCCTGGCGAAAAATCATCTCAACGGATTTTCATTATATTGCAGGAGAACAAATTTGCCAATGCGGATTTCCAGGATTTGCAGGACTTCCGCAATATATTTTTTTACCTCAAATGTCGATTTCCTGTGCAAACGCGGAATCCGTGGAAATCTAACCGTTTTCCTAAAAACAAAAATCTGTTAGGATAAGAAAACGCTAGTTCAAATGTCAGCATTTAAGGCGCAAAAACATTTGGAAAAATGTCTTAGGAGGAAAAAAAATGGTTATTGCAATCGTCGTGGTCGCTGTTCTGGCTCTGGCTTTCTGGTTTGTGAGCTCTTACAACGGACTTGTCCGGCTCAGAAATCAGGTTAAAGAAGCGTTTTCTACTATGGATGTGTACTTAAAAAAGCGTTTCGATTTGATTCCGAATCTTGTCGCGACTGTAAAAGGCTACGCAAAGCACGAAAGCGAGACTCTGGAAAAAGTGATTCAGGCGCGCAACGCAGGAACTCGCACAAGCCAGGCGGAAAAACTTGAAGATGAAAAACAGATTTCGGGCGCAATCCGGCAGATTTTTGCTCTTGCGGAAAATTATCCTGACCTTAAAGCGAACACAAGCTTTGTCGATTTGCAGGGAAAATTGACTTCGCTTGAAGAAGACATCGCGAACTCGCGGAAATACTACAACGCTGTTGTCAAAAGATTCAACGACAAGTGCATGACGATTCCGACAAACATAATCGCGAATATGTTCAAGTTCGAGCCGGAAAAAATGTTTGAAGTCGATGATGAAAGCGAACGCAAAAATGTGAAAGTGAGCTTTGAATGAGAAAGACAAAATGAAAAAAATATTCTGCTTTATTTCCGCGTTTTTTCGCGCGTTTCCGTTTTTCGCTGACCAAGGCGGCTTCACAATAACAGAATACAAAGTGAACGCACTTCTGAAGAAAAACAATGTCCTTGAAGTTGAAGAGACAATCGATGTCGACTTCAGCGAGGCTCGGCACGGAATTTACCGCGCGATTCCGTATATTTTTTATGTCTCGCGTGACAAAGAATCTTTCAACGGAAATTTCAACGGACTTACTTCCGCCGAAAAAAAAGCGATTCAGGAAAACGGAAGCGTTCTTTACACATACAGAGCGAAAATCAAGAATGTCAGCGTTCCCGGAAAAGAATTTTCCACTTCGCACAACGGCGAAAACTATGAAATAAAAATCGGAAGCGCGGATTATACGGTTTTCGGAAGCCAGCGTTACACAATAAAATACACTTATCAGATTCCAGACGACCGCTTTTCCGAAGGCGATATTTTCTATTATTCCGTGAACGGCTCTGAATGGAACACAAGAATCGGGCGTTTTGATTTCAGGATTCAGTTTGAAAAGGAAATGCCAGCCGATTCCAAAGTGAATGTTTTCAGCGGAAAATTCGGAAGCGCGGAAAATTCCGCGGAAGTCGAATACATTTTTTCGCCGGAAGAAATAAGCGGACACGCGGAAAACCTTCGCCCGAACGAAGCCGTAACTCTTCGGATTCTTCTTCCTGAAGGTTATTTTGAAGACGAGGCGGAATCGGGGCTTTCAAGTTTTGTTTTATGGATTTTATTTATCCTGACAAGCGGAATTTCCGTCCTGATTATCGCGGCGGCTTTGAAAACTCATCACGAAGAGCCTGTGCAGACTGTTGAATTTTATCCGCCTGAAAATGTCGGAAGCGCGGAAGTCGGATACATAATCGACAGCTCGGCAGACACAATCGATTTGCTTTCTCTTATTCCGTATTTTGCTGAAAAAGGCTATCTGAAAATCACTGAAATTCCGAAAAAGAACAATCCTGAAAAAATTGATTATCTTGAGCTGAAAAAAATCAAATCGGTTGAAAGAAGCGCGCCTGAATACCAGAAGACGATTTTCAACGGGCTTTTCAAGAATTCAGACACTTGCAGAACGGACGAGCTTGGCGAATCGTTCGGAAAGAAAATCAGCGAGGCGAAAAGCGAACTTGCCTCGATTTACAGAAAAGAAAAATCGCTTTATTCGGGCGCGGACAAGAAGATTCTTTCGGTTGTCGCGGCGACACTTTTTGCAGCAATCTTCGCAGGATTCAATGTTGCGTCAGGAATAAGCAACCTGGAGTTTTTTGCCGCGGCTGTTCCGCTTCTGTTTTTCGGAATTGTCCAGAACGCTTCTTCACACAAAAGATATTTTGCAAGCAAGGCGAAAAAAGCTGTCCGCGCGGTCTTTATGGTTCTTGGATTTTTCGCCGCGATTCTGATTTCTGGAAAACTCGCAGAAAACGCAAAACTTCCAGAAAGCGCAAGTTACATCGCGAATATTCTTGCATTCGCGGCGATATGTTTTTCTCCGCGTTTTCACAAAATGACTGAATACAATCGTGAAATCACAGGAAAACTTCTTGGATTCCGCGAATTTATCAGGCTTGCAGAAGTTCCTAAACTCAAAGAACTTCTGAGCCAGAATCCTGAATATTTTTACGATGTTCTTCCTTACGCGATGGTTTTCGGGCTGACTGAAAGCTGGGCGAAACAGTTCACAGATTTGAACATTCCTGAGCCAAAATGGTACGAATCTTCGCGCCGTTCTCCGTTCTCGACAGTTTATTTTGCGAACAACATAAGCCGGAATCTTTCAAGCTCGTTCAGTCACGCGCAGGCCGAATATTCACGCGCGGAAGCAAAACGGAATGAATCGCGAAGCGGCGGAAGAGGATTTTCCGGCGGAGGAGCCGGAGGCGGAGGCGGCGGAAGCTGGTGAATTAATTATCTGTCGTCCAGGCTTTCGTTTTCAATCAGTTCTGTTTTTCTTGCGTAATAAACTTTTTCCGCAGAAGAACAGAACTCTGAAGATTCCCTTACATTTTCCAGCGAGACTTTGTCGATTCCGCCAAGATTTGAAATCTGCTCGTCTTTCGCGATTATGATTTTCAGATCAAGATGAATCCCAGAGCCGCTGTAATATCTGACGCTTTCATTGTCTTCCGGTTTCCAGTTTTTCATTTCGTCCAAAAACTCTTTCACATTTTCTTCTGTGTTTGCCCTTTCACTGGCTGAAGGATTTATGACAATATAAGCGTCAATCAGATTGCCTTGCGACAAATCATAGTGCGAAGTGTAAATCGGACTGAACTTTTCGGTTTCTGTTGTATTTCCACTTGAATCAGTTTCTGTGACCGAAACTGTAAAAACATTTGAAGAGCAAAAACGGCTTTCATTGTTCATGATTACTTTCGCGCTTGAAAATCGGCTTTCCTTTGCAGAAGAGCTTTCAGTTTTCACAGTCTTGTTCTTCACAATATCAAGATAATATTCGCTTTCATCTTTTTCGTAAAAATAAGGAAAATAATTGGTCTGGTAAATGACATCTGAGAAACGTTTGTCTTTCTGCTCTGCGGAAACAGCAAATTCCTTCTCTTCCCCGAATTTTTCGTTCAGCTTTAAGGAAGTGTAATAGTACAGATTTTTTCCCGGCTTCGCTTCTTTTCTGACAAACGTGAACTCTTCTCCGTCGCCTGAACAGTTTTCTTTAAGATAATCCCAAGGATTGTATTCCGGCGTTGTTTCCGACAAGTCAATAATAAGCGGAACAACAACCGAAAGAATGCAAGACTGGCTTAAAAATCCCGAAGCCAAACATAAAGCCAGAGCCAGAGCATGAAAACCGATTTTTTTCATAAAATTCTCCTTCGACTTGCTTTGATTTTTCAATTTTTTTTCTCAACTGTATATATTTTCCCTCAAGACCGCAAGAGTTTCGCGTTCCATCGAAGAAAACCTGTGCTTTTCAAAATCGACAAAATCAAGGCGGACTTTCCCGCTCTTTTCCGGCTCAAAATCAAGGACAGGAACAAAATCTTTCACGCCTTTTTCAAAAATCATCCATGCCTGAAGAAAAATGAATTTTTTCCCGGCGGAATAATAATCTTTCCGGACAAGCGGATTTTCAATCTCAAAATTCTTAACGAAAACATTTTTTGTTCCGGCGGATTTGTTCAGTTCAAGGACGGACTTGAAAAGCGTGTAGCACAAATACAAAGTCTCTTCGTCGTCCTCGATTTCCTTTGAGGAAGGAAATCGGAAAGTTCCGTAGGTTTTCAGAATCTGCGAAACACGTTCTTCTTCTGATTCGTTTATTTTCGCCTGGATTATCCGGTTTTCATCCGGCGGATTTTGAATCTTCTTTGCGTCTTCGCCAGCCTTTTTGAATCTGGAAAATTTCTGGGAAAACTTCACGACAATGTTCGAGACGTTTCCGCTTTCAATTTTTCCTTCAATGCTTTCAAGGATTTCGTTCTCGCCGGATTCTTTCCATCCGTTCCGCCTCATAAATCAGATTTCCTCCAGCTCTTCAATGTCGACTTCCAGAAACTCGACAAAACTTCGGGAATCGTTCCGTTTCAGGACAATCACAGTTCTGTCGTCTTCAAAAGGAACTGAATTTGAAAAATCCTCGCACGCAGTCAGAAGCGATTCAAGAATTTCGGTCGCGGATTTTCCGCTGTTTTCGCATATTACTTTTTTTATGTTCCCGTAGCCGAACTGCTCTTTTTTTTCGTTCTCGACTTCAGAAAGCCCGTCAGTAAAACAGACAAGAATATCTCCCGGCTCCATTTTAAATTTAATCGTCGGAAAAGAAACATCGATTCCCTGGATTCCGATTGCCCCGAACTGCTTCTGGTCTTTGCCATGCATCACAAGCTCCGCTTCTCCTGTGGATTTTCTGAACAGGACAGGATGCGGATGGCCTGCGTTCGCCATTGAAACTTCGCAGGAATCTTTTTCGTCAAACCCGCTGAACTTCGCAAGAATTCCTGTAAGATAATTCTCGACATTTCCTTTTTCGCCGATTATTTTGTTGTTTATCGAAACCAGAGTGTCTGAAATTTTCTCGCCGTTTCGTCTTCCTTTTCTGAACGAAGAAGCGATTATATTTTTCGCGAGCATTGTTATAAGGCTTGCGGAAAGTCCGTGCCCCGAAACATCAAAAATCGCGAAACCTGCAAGGTCATTTTCTTCTGAATAATAATCGTACAAATCGCCTGAAACGCTTGTAAGCGGAGTGTAGTCAATCGCCAGGTCCCAGCCGCGGAAATTCTTTTCAGGATAAGGAAAATATTTTTTCTGCACAATCGAAGCCATTTCCAGATCCTGATTCGCGCGGACAATTTCCTTGGCAAGATTTTCGTTCGCGATGTTCAGATTTTTTGTCTGAAGAGCGACTTCATCTCTGAGCTTCTGGTTCAGATATTCGTTCTGGATTGAAGCGCGGTTGAACCTTGAGGCAAGAAAAGCAAGAAACATCATTATCACGCAAATCCAGCCGATGACCGAAAAATACGGAAAATAAACGCTTTTCACAATGTAGCGCAGGACAATATCGATGAACGCGGAAAGCAGAATCGGAATTGTTGTCGCCGCCGCAAGAACTCCGTAGTAACGTTTTTTAAGGCTTATAATCGCCAGAACAATCTGTCGGACCGCATAAACGGCGTTCAGAAAACAGAACGAAAGCATAATCGGAGTGGAACGCTGCAAAACCTCGTGGCCAGGCAAAAGCAATGTCACGACCGAAAACGCAACAAGAAGAGCCGCCCTTATCGCCTGCGAAAGCGGAGGTTCTTTTACTTTCAGGAAAAAATAGATTATGTAGACGTACATATAAAACATGATGTACATATTTATGCACAGAAGAAGCTTTACAAACATTGTGTATGAGATGCCGACTTTATCGAAAAGCTCGAACACAGGAATCGAGCCGGAAAAGAAAACAAAAAGAAAAAACATCGTGAAAAGATTCATAAGCGCAAAGACAAGATATTCCTTGTTCTCGCGTTTTGAAAGGAAAAGCATCAGGAAAAATATGAATGCTGTGGACAAAAACCCTTCAAAGAAAACGTAAATCGTCGAGCGGGCAAAAGTCACAAGGCTCGCGTAATCCTCAACATCTTCAGGCTCGCCTATAAAAATCGTTCCGCCAAGAGTGCTTTTTCCCATGCAGAAAACTTTTATGTAAACTGTGTTTCTTCCGTATTGATTTATAAGTTCGTTCGCTATGTCGTAATACTGAGCCTTGTAAAACGCGCTCGCTTCACGCGGAGGAAAACGTCCTGCCCGTCCGACTAAAATTCCGTTCACATAAACTTCAGCGGCAAAATGGACATAAGGAATTTCCATCGCAAGCGACATTCCCTGAAGCGATTCGGGAACTGTGAATTCCGATTTGAGCCAGACATAAGTTGTATGATTTCCGAGAAGACGCTCAAGATTCCGGTTTTTTGTGTCGTTCAGTTTCTGATAACGGTCGAAAACTGTCATCGCTGTCCAGACAGAACTGTGCGCGTCGGTCTCAAACCAGTAAAGACTGTCATTAAGAATGATTCGTTCAGGATTTTCTTTTCCGCAGGAAACAAGAAGAGAAGACAGCAAACAGGATGTAAAAATAAGTGAAATTAAACGTTTTCGTCCGATCATAAGCGATTATATTTTATCACCTATTTACAGATTTTCAAAACCAAAAAAGATTTTATCAAAATCCCGAATTGTCAATTTTCAATTAAACTGAATTCAGTGCACGCATAAGCATTGTGAAAATGAATCGACTCTTCGTTCTCACACTCGACGCTGAAATACCGGAACGGATTTTTCACAGGAAAAGAACGCAGGAAAAGATAAACCTCGCGGACAACATCCTCGACAAAACGCGGATTCTCATAAGCCTGTTCAGTCACAAATTTCTCGTCCTTCCGTTTTAAAACCGAATAAAGCGGACTTGAGGCGCATTTTTCAATTCCTTCGATAATGTCTTCAATCCAGAAAAAATCAGAATACAGAATCTTCACGCGGACAGTTCCTCTCTGATTGTGCGCGCCGAAATCGCTTATCGCCTTGCTGCAAGGACAAAGCGTCGCGACAGGGACCTCTATGTTCACATAAAATTTTTTCTCGTTCTCTTTGACAGTCGCCTCGTAAGAACATTTGTACTGCATAACGCCTTCGCTTTTGCTTACAGGAGCGTTTTTCAGGACAAAATAAGGGAAAGTGATTTTTCCGTAGGATTCCTGAGCCGAAAGCTTTTCGCGGATTTCCTCAAGCATCTCAAGAAAATGCTGCATCGTTATGTCCGAATGATATTTATGGAAAATCTGAATGAAACGGCTCATATGCGTTCCCTTGAAATTGTGCGGAAGATTCACATACAAATCCACCGTCGCTGTCGTGTTCTGAATTCTATTCGTCTTGTCCAGAACCGAAACAGGATATTTCACGCCGCGGACTCCGACTTTCTCCAAAGGAACATTTCTTGTGTCTTCTTCGTTCTGAATGTCTCGCATATTCTGCAAGTCTATATGATTTTGGCGGTTGATAAAAGCGGAGATGAAGACAGAGAATCGGAAACTGGAACTGACAATCCAACGTAGCCGTCAAACAAATCATCGGGCAATTCAAATCAGACAAAAATCGCTTACAGAATGCTGGAGCGGATTTCCTACAGAAATTTTCTCTCTATTCGAGGAAATCTTCTTTCAAGAAGCGTTTTAGCAAAAAGGCGCAGAAATACGGAACCGTGTAAACAAATCCATTGAAGCCGATGTTTTTTTTCGCAAGTTTTATTCCGAATTTCACATCCGGATATTTTTCGTTTTTTATCAGATTTGAAAGGGAACGCGACGGATTGTCCGAGGATTTCACTTCTATCGGAACAAGATTTTTTGTTGTTCGGGCAAAAAAGTCCATTTCAAGCTGTGAATCTTCTTTTTTGTAGTAATACAAATCAAGTCCGCTTTTCACAAGGCTTTCGCCAATCAGATTTTCGTAAACCGCGCCTTTGTAAATGCCGAGATTCTGGTTTTTCCGCAAATCCTCGCTCGCTTCATCGTCAAGGTTTGCCATCAAAAGCCCTGTGTCGTGGTAATAAATTTTATATTTTGATTCGTCGTAATTTCCTTTTATCGGAAGGCAGACATTGTCAAGACAATAGCAAATATTCACGATTCCTGCATCTTTCAGCCATTCAACGCAGCCGATGTAATCACGGCTTCTTGCATTTTTCGCGACTTTTGAAATCTGGAATTTCTTGTTTTCATTTGCAAGGAAAACCGGAATGTTGCGGTAAATTCTTTTTATTTTCGCCTTGTCGATTCCGTCCGCATATTTTGTGATGTCTTCCTCATAATCAAAAACAAGTTGCTTTTGAATCGGAAGAACATTTGTAAAAACTCCATCTTGAAAAAACTGATTCGCGACCGCCGGCATTCCGCCGACAACAGCATATTCAAGAAAAAAATCATTAAGCCTTTGGAATTCAAATTCGCTGAAAGGCTTCTGATTTTTCAGATGAGAATAAATATCTTCTATAAAGTCGTTGCCATAACCTTTTGCCCAGAGAAATTCCTGAAAATCAAGTGAATGCATTTTGCAATCAATTTTGTATCCGACGCTGTTTGAATAAATCTTTTTATAATTCAATCCCATCATCGAGCCGGAACAGATTATGTCAAACCGTCCGTCTTCTGCAAAAAACTTCAGGCTTGTGGCGCAGTCAGGATATTCTTGAATTTCATCGAAAAAAATCAGCGTTTCATTCGGAATGAACTCAAACTTCGGATTCTTAAACGAAATCCTTTTTATGACTTCGTCTGTCGCGTATCCGTTTTGGAAAATGTCTTTGAATTCAGGATTGTCGATAAAATTAATCTCTACGAACGATTTGTAAGTGTTGCCGAATTTTCTGATTGCGTAGGTTTTCCCGATTTGTCTTGCGCCGCGAACAACAACAGGAAGATGATTTGGCGTTTTTTTCCATTCTTCAAGAAAATCTTCAAGTCTGCGTTTCATTTCCATAAATAAAACTTATCACATTTTCTGAACTTCATAAAGAAGAATTTTCACATTTTATGAACTTATTTTAATAAAATTTTCACATTTTCTGAACTTCAGAACGGCAGATTACACACATTTTCTGAACTTTACAACGCATAATTTTTCACATTTTCCGAACTTTAACACGACAAAATGAGTTTCCGCACTCTCAGCGTTTTTCTATCGTCCGCAAAATCATAAATCAATCTTCAACTGTATTTTCCGCCGATTCAAGAGTGTTCTGCATAAGCATCGCAATCGTCATTGGACCAACGCCACCTGGAACTGGAGTTATGTAACTTGCAACTTCTTTTATTTCATCAAAATCACAGTCGCCGACAAGACGGAATCCAGATTTTTTTGACGAATCTGGAATTCTGTTCACGCCGACATCGATTACAACCGCGCCATCTTTCACCATTTCTTTTGTTACAGCGTGAGGCTTTCCGACCGCAGCGATTAAAATGTCCGCCTGTCTTGTGATTTCAGAAAGATTTTTAGTTCCAGTGTGGCAGATTGTGACAGTGCAGTTCGCCTCTTTTCGCAAAAGAAGAAGCGAAACTGGTTTTCCGACAATATTGCTTCGTCCAATCACAACTGCGTGTTTTCCGCTCGTTTCAATTTTCATTTTTTCAAGAAGAACTAGAATTCCGTGCGGCGTGCAAGGAAGAAAAGATTTTTTTCCAACCACAAGATTTCCTACATTCATCGGATGAAAACCGTCGACATCTTTTTCAGGACGAATTGCAAGAATCACTTTTTCTTCATCAATATGTTTTGGAAGCGGAAGCTGAACTAAAATTCCGTGAACAGATTTATCTTCGTTCAAATCTTCGATTATTTTCAAAAGTTCTGTTTCAGTTGTTTTTTCTGGAAGATGCAGACTTCTGTCAGCCATTCCGGCTTCTGCCAACGCTTTCTGTTTTCCTTTTACATAAGAAACGCTTGCGGGATTTTCTCCGACTAAAATCACTGCAAGGCAAGGCGTAATTCCTTTTTCTTTCAATATTTTTACTTTTTCCGCGACTTCGCTTCTGACTTCAAAAGCGATTTGTTTTCCGTCGATAATTGCTGCGCTCATCTGTTACTTTCCTTTTATTCTGTTTGTTGTAATTGTAAATCGGCACGAAAAAATATATTATATATTGTAAATCGGCACGAAAAAACACACTTCACGACATTATAAAAAATTACGAGGAAAAATGAAACGCATTTTACTTTCAATCGCAGTTCTTGTCGCATTTTCACAAGGGATTTTTGCCCAGGCGGAATCTGAAGAACCGGACGAAGAGCAAACTTATGTCTACGAGGCAAACGGAAGAGGCGACCAGTACATAAACGGCGGAATCTTTGTGAATTTTCCGCTCAACTTCGGAAATCCGTTCAAAAGAGATGAGAAAGGAAATCTGTCCGAAGGTTCGCTTTACACTGGAGGAGCCGCGGAAATCGGTTACCACAGATATTTGAACAGCTGGTTCGCTTTGGGCGGAGATTTGCTCGTCGCCTACAATCCTACAGTCGGAAGCAACAGCCTTACAATGGTTCCGATTCTTTTCTGCGCGACAGTCCAGCCGACAATCAGGAAATTTGAATTTCCTATAAAGCTCGGTCTTGGAGTCGGATTTGAAACCTGCCAGAACAAAAAATATTTTCCAAGCCCTGTATTCAAGGCGGAAATCGGAGGATTTTACAGAATCACAGAAAGTTTTTCCGCCGGCATAACAGGGCTTTTCCTTTACACAGGACAGTGGGCGGTTGACAAGGACACAACCACAAAGCAAATCACAAGAAATTACGACTACGACTACGGAATGTTCGCGATGGCGTCACTTTCTGTCCGCTATCACTTCTAGTTTTTTGATAAATAAAATCAAAATAAAACCAGCGAGGACAAATATGTTTTTCAGTCATAAAAAAAATAGAAAACCGGATTTGAAAAAATCGGCTTCAGCCGGAACTTCAATCTCTTTTGCCTGCGTTTTTCTTTGCGTTTTATTCTGCGCTCTTTTTGCCGGCTGTTTCAATCCGGTTTTCAACAGCATAAGAAACGAAGTCGCTCTTGAAGAGGCGGAGATTTCAGGATTCATAAACTCGATTGTGCGTTTTACAAACACTGAACAGGACGGAACGGAAAAAGAGTATCTTTATCTTCAGAACGGAAGAATCTATTACAAACAGGTAAGCGAAGATGACGACCCTTCAAAACTCACCAAAAATATGGCAAACAAATCCTGGACACGCGACAGCGGAATCGAAGAAGTCAAATACAATTACGAGCAAACTGAATATTCCGGCTGGAATGTGTACAAGCTCGCTTCGGATTCAAAATATGTCTACGCGCTTTGCTATCAGCCTTGGTACAATGAAGACTACAGCCGGAACGAGCCGAGAAAAATCAGACTTTTCTGCTCTTCTGGCGTGAACTCAGAATGGAAAGAAGTCTCTGCGGTAAACACAGCGATTGAGGATTATATAAACCATCTGAATCCTGACCTTTTTATGATGGATTCAAGCATTCTGCTTTTCTGCACAAACACGCCGAAAAAAGACCACAGACAGGCGTTCATAAGAATCGGCGGCGGAAATCCAAGCACAAGCACAGATTCCGCGGACACAGAATACAACAGAGTGAATTATGAAGAAAACTACGGAAACAGAAACTACGGAAACTACGGAATTCTGAAACTGGACGGCGAAAACACTCAGACCTCAGAATCAAACACAATCAAGGCAGGAACAAAAGGCGCGACTTACAGGACGCTTTCGGTTTATTACGCGAACGGAGACACGCATTTCTCAAATCATCTTGCGGTCGCGACCGACGAGACAAAAAATGACGACGCGAAATATGTTTATTACGGCGACGGAAACACATTGAAAAGCTTTTCAGTTGACACATTGACTTCCAACGGAACTACGGAAGTTTTTATGCCGAACCGGGAAGGAAAGCTTGTAAACGAATCAGATTTCACTGTCGATTCTGTATATGTTCTTGACGCTTACATAAACGGACTTGCAATCGACACAGAAGGAAACAAAGCGGCTTTGACCAACACAGACGAAATCATAAATTCCAGCGGCTGCGCGGCATCAATCCAGTCAATCGCCGCGACAAAAGATTCGGTTCTGCTTGGAACTTACGAATACGGAGCGTACAGAGTTCCGAAAACTTATTCGACCGGCGAGCCCGCGACATCAACTGATTCTTTCTCGACAAACGCAAGTTCTATAATGGCTTCGCCTTACATAATCAGAATGATTTTCTGCACTGACCCTTCAGTCGGCGAAGTCGAAGACGGCTCTGCTTTGTACAGTTCCATGGAGTTCCGCTACACGGAAAGCACTAGCAATGCGGACTACGACAATGTAGGACTTTGGTCATACTATTACAACAGAACAAGCGACCCTAGCAAAAACTGGAATAGAGAATAACGAAGCCAAAAATGCATTGTTCACCATTTTAATAAATTTTGGCTTCGTTTCCAGTTTTGCATTTAGCAAAACTGGCTAGATTGATTGCTCTAGCCGATTTCACAGAAATCGGAAGGCGAAGCATAACAAACTAAATGATGAACAAAATACAAGCGCTTCGCCCGCCTTGCTTCACGATTTATTTCATAAATCGTGCTAGTCTTGCTGTTCTTCATGCAAGCCCTTAAAGGCTTCGTTTCCAGTTTTGCATTCAGCAAAACTGGCTAGCAGCACAGTTCATAAGGGCGAGGCTCTTTAACAATTTGTTCAACATATTGATTTTTGTTACTGCACGGCTTCCGCATTATAATTTTTAATAAAGAAACAGGCGCTCGGGAGCGGAGCGTTAGTGGCAAAAACACTCTAGTTTGCTGCCGCGTGAGCGGCAACGTATATGGCTCCAAGGCAAACTAGTGTGTAGCTGTGCAGGTTGAATATGCAATTCAAGCGCAGAATGTTTCGACCTGCACACTAATTTTACTTCGTAAAATTAGCATAAAATACACTGACCACTCGCTACGCGACCAGAAGCCATTTTTTTAATTAAAGTCAATTATAATACGGAAGCCGTGTTTGTTACCGAAAATCACATTGAAAAACGCCTTGCATTTCTGTAAACTGAAGCCATTGTGAGTATTGTAAAGTCTATTCTGCTGTTAATTGGAAGCCTTGGATTTCTGCTTTACGGAATGCACCTTATGAGCGACGGCGTTCAGAAAAGCGCCGGCGAAAAACTACAGCGTGCTTTGGCAAGAATAACAGGCAATCGTTTCTTGGGACTTTTTACAGGTCTGCTCATCACGATGATTATCCAGTCATCCGGCGCGACAACCGTAATGGTCATTTCGTTCATAAACGCGGGGCTTCTTACCCTTTCCCAGTCCGTCGGCGTAATATTCGGAGCGAACATCGGAACTACAATCACAGCATGGATTGTTTCGCTCTTCGGATTCAACTTCAATATTTCAGCATTTGCGATTCCAATCTTCGGAATCGGATTCTTTCTTACAATCCTTAAAGATTCAAGATGCAAAAATATCGGCGAAGCGATTATGGGATTCGGACTTCTGTTCCTTGGCCTTGACGGACTTTCCGAAGTGTTCAGCTTTGACCCTTCAAAACTTTCATTCATCGCAAGAATGCAAGGCTGGGGCGTTTTTTCAATCATATTGAATTTTGCAATCGGCATTGTGATAACCGCTTTAATGCATTCTTCGTCCGCGTTCAGCGCGATTGTAATCACAATGGCGTTCAACAATGTCATAACCTGGGAAACCGCCTGCGCGATGACTTTAGGAAGCAACATCGGCTCTTGTATCGACGCGGTCATGGCTGGATTCAGCTCGTGCGCGGACGGAAAACGGGCGGCATTGATTCACGTGATGTTCAATGTGTTCGGAACGGCAATCGCTTTGATTTTCTTCAAGCCGTTCATCACGTTCATAAAATTCATAACTCCGGGAAACAACATCGCGATTCAGATTTCAATGCTTCACACAGTATTCAAAACCCTGGACACGGTCATCATGCTTCCGCTTTCAAACCAGCTTATCCGTCTTTCAAAATTCTTCATCAAAGACGACAAGAACTCTTCAATGTCCAAGTATCATCTTGAATTCCAGGATTCGCTCGGAAAAGAAAGCATCGCGATGCACATTATCCGACTTGAAAAAGAAATAGCCGACATGACTGATGTTGTAACCCAGATGTTCGACAGGCTTCAGGTCGGAATTCTTAAACGCGACAAAAAATTCCTTGAAGAGCATATGGAATCGCTTGAAAAAGAAGAGAACTACTGCGACCAGATGCACGAACAGCTTGTGAATTACATTGTGAACTGCCAGCATCTTTCCGTAACTCCGGTGCAGCACGCGAATCTTTCGATTATGGTTCAGATTGTTGAAGACCTTGAGGCGATTACCGACGAATGTCTTACTTCCGGCTTCCTTCTTCAGCGGAGCATCGAAAAGAAAATGAAATTTCCGCAGGAAGATATGGAAAAACTTGTTCCTTATGTTGAGCTTGCCCGCCAGTTCCTTCAGTTTATCCGCATAAACATCAACAAACATCTTGACGAGAACAAGCTTCAGATGGCGCAGGAGCTTGAGGACCAGATTGACCTGTTCAGAAAGAACCTGAAAAAACTTGCAAGAAAACGTCTTGAAAACGGAGCGGACGTAAAAGCCGAACTTCTGTATCTTGACCTTACAAGGCAGATTGAAAAAATCGGCGACAACGCGTTCAGCATTTCAAGCCTGCTTTCTCAGACCGCATAGTTTTTTCCGCGGACTTTGCAGCAAGCCTTTTTCAAACCGAATTTTTTCAGGGAGCACATTTTTGCATATTTTATAAAAGTCGACATTTGGAATAAAAATCATTAAACTTTTCCCATGATTAAAATTCAAAAATCAAACGAAATAGAACCTTCTTGGTTTATTGGACGAAATTTTACAGATGCAAACGACGTTGTAAAAAACGTTATCGATGATGTTATAAAAAATGGCGATTCTGCATTAAAAAAATACGGCGAAAAATTTGATGTAAGCGCACCAAAAAGTTTTCTTATTTCTGAAAACGATTTGAAAAACGCCGCAGACAAACTTAAAAAGGAAAATCCTAAAACTTACGATGCGATTTGTTATTCGCACGAACTTGCATTGAAGTTTGCATTGAAGCAGAAAGAATCTTTCAATGATTTTGAAATTGAGCTTACACCCGGAATGTTCACCGGACAGAAAACAATTCCTGTTGAAAAGGCTGGCGTTTATGTTCCTGCAGGAAGATTTCCGCTTGTTTCAACTGTGATTATGACTGTAACTCCCGCAGTTGCCGCAGGCGTAGATGAAATTATAATGTGCACGCCGCCACGAGTTCATCCTAGCGATAAAGATGCGGCGGCAAAAAACGGAACTGGCGTTGCAGGTGCGCCTTTTATCGGCGGAAAACCTTATGCAGACGAAGGAATTATGGCAGCGGCTTACATCTGCGGATGCAAAAAAGTGTTTGCGTGCGGAGGAAGCCAGGCAATCGCTGCAATGGCTTACGGAACAGAATCGATTCCGAATGTTGATGTGATTGTAGGTCCGGGAAACAAATTTGTTGCGGCGGCAAAAAAGCAAGTTTACGGAAAAGTCGGAATAGATATGGTTGCAGGTCCTACAGAAGTTTTCATTATTGCAGATGACTCTGCTTCTCCTAGTTGGGTTGCGGCGGATTTGCTTGCTCAGGCGGAACACGATGTTGTCGCTCAGCCTGTAATGGTTTGCACAAACGAAGACTTTGCTAAAAAAGTCAGCGATGAAATTGAAAAGCAGATAGAAACTCTTCCGACAAAGCAAACTGCACGCGCGTCAATCGATAATCTTGGAAGAATCATAATCGCTTCGTCACTTGAAGAAGCGGCGAGCCTTGCGAACAAAAAAGCGCCGGAACATCTTGAACTTGCAATGCAAGACGGAAAAGAACGCGACAAAATCCAGAATCTTGTGCGCAATTACGGTTCGCTTTTCATTGGTCATTACAGCGCGGAAGTTTTTGGCGATTATGCGGCAGGATTAAATCATACGCTTCCTACAAGCGGAGCGGCGCATTATTCTGGCGGTTTAAGCGTTCGCGTTTTCTTGAAAACCGTAACAACTTTGCGCGCAGAAAAAGACAGCGAAGGAATGAAAAAATCAGCGGTCGCGGCAGGAAATCTTGGCGACATAGAAGGATTAGCCGCACACGCAAGAGCCGCAAGATTAAGGCTGTAACGCCACAATGCAAAAATTGCCACACGGATTAACAAATAAAATGTACGTACTTGTAATAAAACAGCTTGTAACGATGATTTTTATTGCGGCAGCGAGTTTTGTTGTTTCTAAAATATTTAAGTTTGGAAAAACAGAGCAGCAGTTCGCAAGCAAACTTCTTTTGCTCTTCATAAATCCTTGCCTGATTTTAAGCAGATTCGACATGGAATTCGATGCGGAAAAACTGAAAGCGTTCGGAATTGTCGCGCTTCTTTCTGTTGCCGCTCACATCGTGATGTTTTTAATCGCATCGATTTTCGCCCGTTCCAAAAACAAAGGCCAAGAAGGATTAGACTGCATCGACAAACTTGCAACATTTCTTACAAACTGCGGATTCGTCGGAATTCCTTTGATTAACGGCGTTTTTGGCGATGAAGGCGTTTTTTATCTTCTTGCGTACATTACAGTTTTCAATGTGTTTGTCTGGACATTCGGCTTTTACATTATGGCAGGAAAAATCAATTTCAAGCGAATCATCACGAATCCGAATATTTTATGCGTGATTTTCGGACTTATATTGTTCTGCCTTCCATTCAAACTTCCAGAAATAATTGCAAAGCCGTTTCAGATGATTGGTTCGATGAACACGCCGTTCGCAATGATTTTAATCGGAATGTTATTTGCAACTTTCAACTGGAGCGAAGGAAAAATCTACGCTCGCCGCCTTGCAAAGATTCTTGCAATCCGGCACATTCTTGTCGCGCTTGTGATGTTTCTTTTAGTCTTCGCGGCCTTTAGCATTTTCAAATCTATACCAAATATCAGAACAATGTGCTATGTTATATACATTGCGAGTTTGTGTCCGACAGCAACAAGCATTTCGGGGCTTGCAGTTCTTTTTGGAAAAGACGATTCATACGCGGCTTTAATCTGCATGTCAACAAGCATTTTTTGCATTGTCGCGCTTCCTGTTTCGGTTCTGTTAGCCGAACTTGCATTTTAATTTCAGGAGAAAAATATGAGAATCACAAAACTTGGTGAACCAATTCTTAGAGAAATTTCTGAGCCAGTTAAGCCAGAAGAAATAAATGATGAATTCCGCGCGTTTATAAACGAAATGTTTGAGGCGATGATTCAGGCGGACGGAGTTGGACTTGCAGGACCGCAGGCTGGAATTCTAAAACGAGTTTTTGTCGCGATTGCGGACGACAATATTCGCCGCGTTTTTATAAATCCGCAAATCATTAAAACTTCTGAAGAACTTTGCGATTATGAGGAAGGCTGCCTTAGCATTCCGCAGGTTTACGAATCGATTCGTCGTCCTGCAAAAGTTACAGTTCAAGCGTTGAACGAAAAAGGAAAGCCTTTCACACTTGATGCAGATGGACTTTTAGCGCGAATCATTCAGCACGAAAATGACCATCTTGACGGAAAACTTTTTATTGACCGCGGCGATCCAGACTTTGCAAAGAAAACGGAAGAAGCGTTCGCAAAACGCGCAGAACGAGCGGCTCAAAAACAGAAAGAAAAAGAAGCGAAGGCAAAGCGGATTGCGGCAAAAATTGCGGCGAAAGAAGCGAAGAAAAATAAATAAGCTTGATTTCAAAAATTGATAGAACTAGAAAATTGTCTGCATTTCCGCAGAAAGCCGTTTTTGTTCCGCGTGGTGCACGCTGTAATGAAATTATTAATGATTGCTTCGCAATCTCAGTGTGCAAACGCTCACAAAATCCGTTTTCTGCTCCATTCCGACAATTTTTATTGTTCGTTTATTTGAAATCAAGTTTGTCCTTAATCACCAGGAAAAAGGTGAAGGAAAATAAATAAGTTTAAATGTCGAAAGATAAAATATTCAAAAATGCACTTTCGGCAAGAACCCGATTATGAAAAACGGCTTCCGCGTTCGTCAAAAAAATG
>CAZSHF010000028.1:0-26958 GCA_964606655.1 uncultured Treponema sp. | reverse complement strand
CTCCGCTCCCAAACACCAAATTTTTTATAAAAAATTATAATGCGGAAGCCCTGGCCAGCAGGCGATTCTTTTATTCTTCAAGTTTAAATCGCTTTGATTCATTTAACAAGAAAATTATTTGCTAGTTTGATTTGTTTCTTATATACTTGAACTGAAATTGCTTCTTTATCAACATCTTTGGGCAATGCTCATAAAACAATTTTCGAGTTTGTCTTAATTTCATATTGAATTTCATTGAGGTTTTTTGTGTATTCAAGACCATTGAATAAATCGCCGGAAAAAATCGTCCAGAACGGAAAAATAAATTTCGGCTCGTTCCAGGGAGTTTCTGATTTTCTGGACATACGCGGAGTAAAAGCGCCGTTCGCAGGAATTCCGATTCCAAAGCTTTTTTCAAATTTCAGAATCAAAAGCAAAATCACTTACACATTCTGTTACGACAAGTTTGCAGGACTGATTGAATTTTTCGACGACAAGACTTTCGGACTTGCGGAAGTAATCGTCTGGAACAGAGAAACAAACCAGCGTTACGCGTACCACACTTTTATGGGTCCGCAAAGAAGATTTGTTCCGACAAACACAACTGAAGCCTCGGTCACAAGTTTTTCAAAAAAACGCTACATAAAAATTTTCTGGAACAGAAAACGCGGAACTTTAAGACTTTCGTTCACGATGAAAGGCGACAAATTCAAGCCCGCGATGAAAGGAAAATTCGTGTCCGCGTTCACTGAAAACAAATCCTCAGAAACGCTTTTTGTGAATCCCGCTCCGACAACGCAAAGATGCTCCGCGACATGGTTCGTTCCGCTTTCAACAAACGGCGGAATCGGAACCGCTGAGCACAGAAAACAGATAACAAGCCTTCCTGAATCAGACGGAATCGGAATCATGTATGTAAGCCGGACTTATCTAAAGGCTCATTCCACAAGCGAAATCGCGTTCGGGCTTCTTGAACAGGACGGAAAAAAAATCTGCTTTTCGTTCTCGTGCACAAGCCAGGATTCCTTGGACGACGACAGCTTCAACAAAAATCTGCTTTCGGTCGACGGAAACACAACTGCAATGCCGCCTGTAAAAATCACTCATCCGTTCGGAATCGGAAAAAACTGGATTATTCAGGACACAGAAAACATGGTCGACCTGACTTTCACTCCGCTTTCCGTTTCATCAAGAACTGTGAACATAATTTTAATGCGTAACCACGAATCCACGGTTTACGGAACTTTCGAGGGAAACCTTCTTACAAAAGACGGAGAAAAAATCGCCTTGAAAAACTGCCCGGGAATCGTAAAAAAAACCACGCTCCGTCTGTAAATCGTATATAATGATTGTCAGGACAGATTATGCCGAATACAAAAAAACTGTGTAATCTAAACCGGATATAAACAGAATCGAAAAATGAAAAGTGAAAAATCGGAGGAAAATATTTTATGGACGACAAAAAACCAAAACTAGCGGACTGGGCTCCAGGAACTTTGGAACGAACCCGGCAGGCAATCGGAGAGCTTGCTCCAGGCGAAGCGAAAATAATGACAAAAGTTTTGGGCGGAGAGATTATGTACGAAAAATCTCATTCTTCTGAACACGAAAGCAAAAAAGGAACAGGAAAAATAATCCGGAACACAGGATCAGGCAGCTCGCCTTCCTCAAATTCAAAGAACGGCGCAAATTCGCAGGAAAACGCGCAGATTGTTCCCGGCTCAAAAAGCCGAAAGCATCAGGAAGAGCTTCCGCCGATTTCATCAAGGCTTAACTCTCAAATCGACAAACTCATGATGTCGCCTGAATACGAAATAAAGCCGAACTACGGATTTTTCAATTTCATCAAACTCTTCAAGACAAACGGACAGGAGCAGCTGATTTCCGAATTCTGCACAGTGACTTTGAAAATGCACATTGAAAATCTTCAGGGATTCATTTCTGTCATAAAAACTTTGATTCAAATCGCGCCGGCTTCGTACAAGACAAAAATCGCGAACGGAACTGAAGCAAAATTCAAATTTTTAAGAATGGTCGCCGGCTGGACAATGCAGTCGATAAAACTTGCGCACATCGACCTTCTGAATCTTCAGCAGCCTTTCTTCACCCAGGATCTGATTCCCTACACTCGCGCGGTTTACCGTCTTCTGATTCAGGTTTACTATTACGGCGAAACAAAAATTCCAAAACTGATAAAAGAAATCTATGGCGACGAAGCGGCTTATCCTGACTCACCAAAAGAAAAACTTTCAACGCTCGCAAAAGAAGCGATTACCCAGTGGCTTTACATTCAGAACGAAATCATAAAGAAAATGTATCCGCTTCTGATGAGAATGTGCTCGAACACTTATGAAGAATATCCGATTTTTTTCAAGAACAAAGTCGCCGACATTCTGAAATTCTGCGGACTTCACAAATACGATTTGCTTTTACAGGAAAAACCTCAGCCTCAAGCCGAAGAAAAAAAAGACGAGCCTAAAAAAACTGTAATCACAAAAGGAATCCGCGACGGAGTTGTAAACACTGGACTTAAGATTCTGAACCAGTTTTTTCCGCAGGCTGGATTTGACAATCTTGAAAACCATCCTGATATGTATCCGTATTTTCAGCCGCTTTACAAATTCAAGGACGGATTCAACTGCCTTTCAAACGAGAATCCTGTTCAAATCACGGTTGTGCTTATGCGGATTCTGGAAGATTTTTTCCAAGGCTGCCGGAACATAAAATTCGCAAAAAAAGAAGAAGACCCTAGAAATCCTAAAGCGGATTCGATTCAGAAAATAATCGACGACTGGGCAAGCTACCGAGAAGAGCTTTTTGAAAACCTTTACTGCGAGCCTTTGAACAGCCTTGTGAATCAAGTTTATTCCCAGCCGGAATTTGAAACAACTCAGTTCGGGAAAAAACTTGTTTCTTCGATGCTTTGGCAGACCGCTTATCATTTTCTTCCGAACTTTAAATTTGAAAAGCTCCTGCTTGAACGTCCGGCGGACGAGGCGAAACTTCCGCCTCTTTACAATCGGACAGATTTTGCAAGAACTTATCTTTCGGAAGTTGTCACAAAATGCGACAAAGCGGCTTCGGCAAAAGGAAATATTCCTGAAATCTCAAATCCGTGGGAACATTACAAGTTCGACATTCCGAACGAAGTCTCAAAACGCCTTGATGTTCTTCTGGGCGCACAGAACACATCCGAAAACACAAACGCGACAAACGCGAATCTTCTGAAATACACTCTCTGCGTCCTTTCAGTTCTAGACTGGTGGCTCAACAATCCTGAAAGTCCTGCGTACACAACTTCGTCAAAACATATTTACCGGATAAATCCTGAAGACGGAAAACCTGAATTTTCTGTGCCGGAACGGAAAGACCAGAACAAACTTTTCGCCGATGAAATCCGCGCCGCTTATCAGAAAAAACAGTGATTTTCGGATTCTGGAAAAACGGTTTCTGAAGTTTATGAAAGACGGATTTTAAACTCGTCGACTTGTTGATAACGAAGTTATAGAACAAGTCTAATATCCGGAAAGATTATTCCTGAAAAGAAGGAGAAGTGAAAATGAAAAAAGAGCTTTCGCCTGCACAGAATGTTGTCCAGAATGTCTGCAAAATCAAAAAGAACGAGCGAGTTTTGATAATCGCAAATCCTTCTACGGCGGTTATCGCGCAGGATTTGTATTCCGCTTGTCTGGAAAGCGGAGCGACTGCGGTACTGGTTTTCCAGAACGCAAAAACTTCTTTTGACAACGCTGAACCTGAAGTTCTTGCGGCAATAGAAACAAATCCCGACGTCTGTTTTTCTATTTCGGAAAACAAACTTGGAAAAGATCCGATAAGAACGAAAAATCCGCTTTTTTCAGAAGACGGAAGAAAGTTCGACCACATTTTTGATTATCTTCTGGACGGAAAAAAATCTATGCGCGCAGTCTGGTCGCCTGGAATCACGCAGGATATGTTCAGCCGGACTGTAAACATCGATTATTCCGAACTTTCAAAAAGATGCGAAACTCTGGAAAAGCTTTTCAAGGGCGCGGCAAGCGTGAATGTCACAAGTCCGGGCGGAACAAATCTTTCCGTTCCTGTAAAAGGCAGAGCGCTTCTGTTCGACAACGGCGATTTTTCAAAACCGGGAAACGGCGGAAATGTTCCGTGCGGCGAAGTTTTTATAAGTCCGGTTGTCGGAACGGAAAAAGGAACCGGATGCCAAGGAACAATTGTCTACGACGGCTCGATGACTTTTTCTGACGGAGATGCGATTCTTGAAACGCCGATTACCTGCAAAGTCGCAGACGGATTTGTCTCAGACATTTCAGGCGGCGCGGAGGCAAGAAGGCTTTTGAAGACAATTCTTGAAGCGGAAATGCGTTCAATCGTAAACGAAAAAGAAGGGAAAATCCCAAACGGAATGGGCGCAGTTTACAAAAAGAACGCAAGGAACATCGGCGAACTTGGAATCGGCTTGAATCCCGCGGCAAGAATCACGGGAAATATGTTGGAAGACGAAAAAGCGTTCAACACTTGCCATTTCGCAATCGGCGAAAACTACGACGGCGACGCGCCAAGCCTGATTCATCTGGACGGCGTTGTAAAAAATCCGACAATCACAATCCTGTACGAGGACGGGACAACGCACACGATTCTGGACGGCGGAAGGCTGACTGTTTAAAATGAATCGCGCCAAGGATTGCAGCGGCGAGCCGAACGGCACGTTCTAAAATGAATTTTTGAAACAGCGGCGGTTGAGTTTATCGTTCCGAAGGGCACGCAAGCAACCGCCAAGATGAAAGATAATTTTTTAAGTCATTTCGACAGGCTCAATGACCGCATTTTGAAGCCATTTTAGAATAAAGGCGAAAGCCGGAATCCCGGAAAGTCCTGAAAATTCATCGTCGTTTTCAGTATATTTTTTCTCAATAATTCTGTAATATTTCCGTATGAATATTATCGTTATTGGAAGTGGCGGTCGCGAACATGCGATTGCTTGGAAAATTGCAGAAAGTCCTAAAGTAGAAAAAGTTGTTTGCGTTCCCGGAAATGGCGGAACTGCAAAAGAAAACAAATGTGTTAATGTTGAAATAAAAGATTGCGATTACATTAAAGAAGGCGAAAATGCTTTTGTTCAAATTGCAAAGCACGAAAATTGTTCGCTTTGCGTAATTGGCCCGGAAGATCCGCTTGCAGAAGGTTTAGCAGATATTTTTTGGAATGCGGGAATTCCTTGCGTTGGACCAAAAAAAGCAGCGGCACAACTAGAAGCAAGCAAAGATTTAGCAAAGTATTTTATGAATAAATACAACGTTGCTTGCGCAAAAAGCGAAACTTTTACAGACGAAAATGCAGCGCGCGAATATGTAAAGCAACATGGCGCGCCAATCGTTATAAAAGCGGACGGATTGGCTGCTGGGAAAGGCGTTACGGTTGCCGCGACTATTAACGACGCTTTGGACGCAATCACAGACATTATGGATTCTGGCAGAGTTGGAAATGCTGGCAAAAAAATTGTTATAGAAGATTATTTGCAAGGCGTAGAAATTTCTGTCTTGGCGGCGGTTAGCGTAACTCCAGAAAATCCAGAAAAAGCGTGCATTGTTCCGTTCTTGCCCGCACGCGACCACAAGCGACTTTACGATGGAGCAAAAGGTCCAAACACAGGCGGAATGGGTTCTGTTTGTCCGCTAGACGATGTTACAAACGAAACGATGGTGGCTTTTAACAAAACTTGCCTTGAACCAACATTAAAAGGTTTAATTGCAGAAAAGTTTGACTATCGCGGATTTTTGTTTTTTGGCGTTATGCTTACAAAGGACGGACCAAAACTTTTGGAATACAATGTTCGGCTTGGCGACCCAGAAACGCAATCTGTTTTGCCTTTAATGGATTTTGATTTTGTAGAAATGTGCCAAGCAATTACAAACGAAACATTAAAAGATTTTAAATTTGCTTGGAAAAAAGGCTACCAAGTAAGTCCAGTTGTAGTTTCTGGCGGTTACCCGGGAAGTTACGCAAAAGGAAAAGAAATTACAATTAACGAAAAACTTGTTTCCGAAAGTGGAGCAAAGATTTTTATTGCAGGCGCAATCGTAAATCGTCGAAGTTCTTCTGCTTCTGAAAGCCGTTCGGAAACGTCGCTTGTTACAAGTGGCGGTCGCGTTCTTGCTTGCTCTGCATTTGGAAAAACTTTCGACGAAGCATGGAATAACGCTTACAAAGCAATAGAAGGCGTTCATTTTGAAGGCGAATTCTACAGAAAAGACATTGGTCTTCCGGGCGCGGCAGTTTCCGGCGAATTGTAAAGATGTGGTGGTTGAGGCACTCGAAACCACATTATTCCGACTGCAATGCAAGAACCGGATCTAGTTTTGCGGCTCTTGCTGCTGGATTTAGTCCAAAAAATATTCCTACAAAAACTGAAAATACAAACGCAATAATGCAGGCTTTCCAGTTTACAGCGAAAGCCTGTTTTTTTATGTATTCTACAATTATGCTGATTACAAGACCGATTATGATTCCAAAAATTCCGCCAATCAGCGTAATCGAAGCAGACTCAACAAGAAACTGCCTTTTTATGTTTCCGGGAGTTGCACCAAGTGCTTTTCTGATTCCGATTTCTTGTCTGCGTTCTGTAACTGTTACAATCATTATGTTCATAATTCCGATTCCGCCGACTAAAAGAGAAATCGCCGCGATTGCAGAAAGCATAACGCTCATCGTTGTCATAATCGAATTCATTTGTTCTATCATTGTCTGCATACTCGTTACATGAACCGCGTATTCCGAACCGCTTAATTCCGTGCAGTATTCTTTGATGTCTTTTGTGAGCGTTGTCGCTTTGTCTTCGCTTGTTGCCTGAACCATAATTGTTGACGCGTCAGGATTCGGCGTGATTTTCTTTGAATAAAATCCGCGTGGAATGTATGCCGCGCTTTCAGTTTGTTCCATACCAGAATTCTGCTCTTTTAAAACGCCGATTACTTCAAAACTGAAAGTGATGTTGCTTGTTGTGATTAAAATGTTTTTTCCAACCGCATCTCCGTCTGGAAAAAGATTTTCTGCAATCGTGTTTCCAAGCACAACTTTTTGAAGTCCGTAATAATCTTCCGTAACGTTGAAAAATCTTCCTTCTTCAAGCTCAATTCCGTACATTTCAAGATAACCGTATTCAACAGCCGTGCATGAAGTTGTAGAACTTGTTTCGCCGTAAGTTAAAGTTCCACTCAAACTGTTTTTGTACCAGACTTTTTCGATGTTTTTTATGTTGTCAAAAAGTTTTTCGCGGAAACTTTCGTTGAATTCAATAGTTGCGGAACTTGTTCCTCGACGACGCATAAAACCGCTTGAAATCTGAACAATGTCTAATCCAGCGTTTCCGAATGTGTCTTTCACTTCCTGAGTTGATGACGAACCCAAACTTGTGATGATAATTACAGAAGCAACGCCGATTATAACGCCCAAAAGCGAAAGAAACGTACGCATTTTCTGTCTTTTGAAATTTCGCAAAGCATCTAAAAAATCTTCAAACATTTTCTCGGTCTCTCGAATTTATTTCAGGCATTTTCGGTTCTTGCATTTCGTCAGACTGAATGTTTCCGTCGAAAATTCTTATGCAGCGATTTGTGCTTGCTCCGATTCCAGCGTCGTGAGTTACAATCACAATCGTTGTTCCGCTTTCGTTGATTTTTCTGAAAAGCCTTAAAACCTGAAGTCCAGTTTTGCTGTCCAAAGCGCCAGTTGGTTCATCCGCAAGAATTATTGAAGGATTTGTAACCATTGCTCTTGCGATTGCGACGCGCTGTTTTTGTCCGCCCGAAAGTTCGTTTGGTCTGTGAGTCATTCTGTTTTGCATTTCAACTTTTTCCAACGCCGCTTTTGCCATTTCTGCTCGTTTTGATTTTTCAATTCCTTGATAACGAAGCGGAAGCATTACATTTTCCAAAACAGTCATTCCGTTAAGGAGATGATATTGCTGAAAAACGAATCCGACAGTTTTGTTCCGCAAGAAAGCAAGTTCCTTTTCATTCATTTTTGATGTTTCTTTTCCGCCGATTTCAACAATTCCGCTTGTAGGCCTATCAAGGCAGCCAATCATGTTCATGCAAGTTGATTTTCCAGAACCGGAAGGTCCCATAATCGAAACGAATTCGCCTTTATTCACAGAAAAACTTACGCCGCGCAAAGCAAACACTTCTGTTTCGCCCATTTTGTAAACTTTTGTGACGTTCTGCATTTTTATAACTTCATCTGACATACAATGCAACCTTTAATCTCGATTAAAATCCTGGTGGCGGACCGCCTGGACCTCCGCCCATTGGATTGTTTCTTGAATTCTGGTTTTTGTCAGAATTTTTGTTGTTTTGCTGATTCATCGTTCTGTTCTGTCCTGAAATTTTCGGTTTGCTTTGCGCTTTTAAAACGTCGCCTTCTTTTACGTTTCCTTCAACGATTTTCACGTAACCTTGTCCGTAAGGCTGAACTCTTACATAAATCTTTTCATCGCTTGAAGCAAGCTGAACAAATGTTGTGTCGTTCGGCGGCAGATTCCGCATCTCGTTTTCAGTTTTTGCATTTTCATTATTTGTATTTTCATTTGTGCCAGAATTTTCGTTTACTTTACTGTTCGTATTTTCAGTTTCATTTTCTGGTTCGCTTGGTTTTATTTCATCGTTTTTTGATTCATCTTGTTTTTCGCGTTTCATTTCGTGTCCGATTGCAGCGCTTTCTACAATCAGATTGTCAACTGGCTCTGTAATCTGAATTTTTCCAGTGAACGAAAAGTTCGGCAATATTTCTTCCGGATAATCATCAATTCTGACTTCCGCATTTACAACTGTTGCTCCGCGCGTTGTAACTTCGCCGATTGCAGGCCAGCCGACAACATAACCGTAAACAGTTCCATCATAAGCTGGAAAATTGAACTCGACTTTCTGACCGACTTTAAGTTTTGAAACATCAGTTTCCGCGATTTCAACATCGGCTTTCAAATAATCAACATTCACCAAAGTTCCAACAGAATCTTTCGCTTCCATTGAATCGCCCACGTTCACATCCAAATCCGCAATAATTCCGTCAAAAGTAGCGACAACTTTTCTGTCTTCGATTTTCTGCAAAAGCGATTTTTTCTGGATTTCCTGAAGTTGAAGTTGTTTTTTCGCGCCGGTAATTTTTGACGAATCCATGTCGTATTCAAGTTTTGCAAGATTGTATTCCTGCTCAGTTGAATCAAGCTGAATTATAATGTCGCCTTTTTTAACTTTGTCGCCTTTTTCAACATAAACTGCAAGAACTGTTCCATCGCTCAAAGCTTGAAGAGTTTGCTCTTCCGCCGCAGAAATTGTTCCCGCGATTTCAATCGAGTTTTCGTAAGTTTCGCTTTTTACTGTGTATATTGAAGAGCTTTGAGATTTTGCGGAAATGCTGGTTTTTACGATTTTTAAAACGACGGAGATTGCAATGATCGCCGCAACAACGATGATTGATATTTTAAGTTTCTTGTTTATCTTCTTTTTCATTTTTTTTCCTTCACATTTGCACATATTTGCGTGCTTTTATTCAAGTTCGTCATCTCTGCAAAACAAAAGTTTAAGTTCGTTGTTGTAAACGATTAAATTTATGTCGTCCATAATCATTTTGATTCTGTAAAGTTCTTTGTTTGCGAAAGACGAAAGATATTCGCTTTCAGTTATAATTCCCGACGCAAGATAACTTTTCAAGTCGCGTTCCAAATCAACATACATTTCGTAAGTTTCTTTGTCAGTTTCCTTTGACCAATTTATGTCGGAAAGCGCAGTTTGCTTATCAACAACATCGTCGTCATAATCATTTTCCGCAGAAACGATTTCCAGAAGTTCTTTGTTTTCATCAATTTCGTTCGTTTCCTTTTTGATTTTCGCTTTTCTGATTTCGTTCGGATTCAAACTTGCGCTTAAAGTGTAAATTGGATTTGCATCATCAGTTGGAAAAGAAATTCCTGCTCCGATTTCGATTCCTTTAAATCCAAAATCCAAGCCTGCATCGATTGTGTCGGAATAATCATCTGAATTGGAAGAAGTGCTTGACGACGAGTTTTTGAAAGTGTAGCCAGCATTTGCTCCAAGCGTAAAGTTTTTGTCAGCCTTTCTTGTAAGAACCGCGATTTCCTGGTCGTATTTTGCGCTTTCGATTTTTGTGTAGTTTTCTTTTTTGAACGAAAGAATGTCCAGCGCTTCTACGATTGGAACTTCGCTCGGCAAAAAATCGTGCGGATTAATAGAAGAATCGTAACTTGTTCCGCATTTTGAAGCGAAAACCGCGCAGTCGTGTTCAAGTTCGTGAATTTTTGTCTCAACTATGTGTTTGTCTGAAAGAACTTTAAGTTCCGCTTGTCTGTAGCGAGCCGAATTCTGCGGATAACCGAGCGCTTTTATTTCCTCAAAATCGATTTCGTCGTCGTACATATCTTTTTGCGCGGAAATAATGTCGCTTGCAAGTTCGTAAAGAGAGAGCAGCGATTTGTAATAATTGTTTTCGCTCGTCAATGCGTAATTCTGAAAATTGCGTTGCGCTTCCAAAAGCGAGCGTTCCGCTTTTTTCAATGCGATTTTTCGTGTCAATGCAGAACCTGAAATTATGTCCGCAGAAAGAGAAATGCTTGTGTCGGAAAATGAACCTGAATCGTTTTTCCCGGAATTTGATGTTCCGGAAAGCGCGTTATTCTCTCCGCCGAACGAAATATTCAAATCAGTTGAAACGTTCAGCGAAAGATTTTGCGCCTGAGGAATTTTCAGCGACGCGGACGGATTTAGTTTCACATATGAATTGTTTTCACTGAACGAAAATGTCGCTTTTCCGGTCGAAAGATTCGCAGAAATTCCGTTGTCGATTTTGTCAGATTTTAATGAAAGCTCGGCTTTTTTTATTTCAAGAAAAAGTTTTTTCAAGTCAACATCATTCGCAAGATAATTTTCAAGAAGAGGCTCGTTCTCAAGATGCTTCTCATTCTCTTCGGCAGCCAAAGGCACAGAAAATCCAGAAAACGCAAAATAAAACAGACAGAAACAAGAAATCAATGCACGCTTTTTCATTGTATAAGTTTAAACCAAAAAGGATTTGTAAAAGATACATTTTTTTCACTTGATTTTCAATTTCCGGAGAAACATATTTTGCAAGATTTTTAGCCCAAATGCCGTGTTTCAGTTCAATCTTCCGTATAGATATCGTTCTTCCTCAAAAAACTCTCTGTGCACAGAGACGCAATAAATGAGTTTCCCGTTGGATACAACTATCACTTTCAATAACGGCGAATCTGTCTACCAGGGCCGTTCAAGATTTGACAACGAACAAACACAAACTGGAGGAATTTGATGAAAAAATCATTCGCTTTCATCTCGATCCTGGCGGTGCTGTCGGCGCTCATGTTCGCCGACGTATCCGCGACGAAAAACGCGGACGGAACAGTAGACGTTACATTCTTCTACGGAAACCCGCGCGCGACGGAGGTTCTGCTCGCCGGCGACTTCACAAGCTGGCAGGACGGGGCGCTCCCGATGACAAAGGTGGAGAACGGCTTCACCATCACACACACGTTCAAGGCGGGCGACGAGGCGCGCTACAAGTTCATCTCTGACGGGAACTGGACGACAGACCTCAGGGCGCCTGACTTCGTTGACGACGGGTTCGGCGGAAAGAACAGCCACATCGTTATCGCAGACCTCGTGGGCGGCGGAGACGACGACGGCGCATCCCGCGCGAGAATCAACTTCGTGTCATGGACAATGATAGGAGCTCAGGCGAACTACCTGACGCAGGGCGCTTCCGACGCGACAAAGAAAGGTATGGACCTGGACTCTGTGAATGTCGGCTTCAAGTCATACAACAAATTCGTGGGAAACTTCCTGCCTAACTCGCCTCTCTATATCGAGATTGCTTTGGCTGAAACTGACCTTGAGGACTATTCAGGCGAAGGCAAGATCAAGCAGATTTACAAAAAGAATGTCGCTGGTATCGAGACAATAACATGGGAAGACGGATTGAAAGGTCTTGTCAACGGAATTTTCGGAAACCCTGCCGCTTACCTTGCGCGTGCCACTGACAACTCCAATTCAGGAGATCAGGGCCCTGGAACAAACCCGTTCCTCGGACATCTGAAATTCGGATGGAACACTCCTTACGTGAACTACACAACCGGTTTCAACTACGCCAAGCCGGATGTGCGGCAGGCGATAACATGGCTCACAGTTGACGGAAGCTGGGATGCTGGTTACCAGCATGTCGGCGGATTCAACGTGTTCAGCATGGGCGACAAGGTTGTCGCTGCTCTGGAAGAGGCTACAGGTCTCAGATTTGACGTTGGTTTCGCTCCAAACAAAACTGGCGACCGAAAAGGAACAAAATACGGCTACTGGGGATGGGCTGGTGTGAGCAACGACCTGTTCTCGGTTGACTTCCAGTCTAACGGTATGTACGGCGACGACTATCTCTTCTACGACCCTGTTGAGCACGACTTCATCATCGGAGCGAAGACTTCGCTTGAGCTCGGTGACGGAAAACTCGACATCGCGGCTCAGGGGCTGCTCGCGACACACCAGAAATCTTCCGCTGACATACTTGCAAGCGGAGCTTCAAACACAACAGACTACTTCGGATATTCAACTGACGTGTTCTACCGCTCAGGAAACTTCGGTCTTAGGAACATCGCCGCGAACGTGCAGGCTGGATACAAGACTGACATGTTCGGCGCGAACCTTGAGTACCGTCTCCGAGGAGCTGAGGCTTCTATGCTTTACGTCCGACAGAACCACGACGACGGAGTTTGGGGACTTTCAGACCAGCTCGGTGTATTGAACAGCCAGAGGGTCGCGTTTGAAGGATGGGTAAAGCCTCTTGACGCTCTCCAGATTGACCTTGGCGTGAACGCGGTTCTTCCGCTCGAGACACTTGATTCAACCCAGGAGATTGTCCAGAAATATATGGATACATCCAGCAACGAAGGTCTCCAGAGCTGGTATTTGAGCCGGTTCGGCGGAGAGGACATCATTCCTCTCTTCCAGAGAAACGGCGGCGCGGAGTTTACATTCGAGCCTGCGGTTTCATACTCTCTTGAGGACTTCGGAATCACAGTCGGCGCTTACGCTGATATGAACTACCAGGCGTACACATACACAGACGGACTCGACGCTGCGGTTGAGAACAAGTACAGTTCTTCAGACTCTCCGTTCAGGGTTTCTGTTGCAGGAGCGACATTCGCAATGAAGCCGGACAGCGACATCATCAAGGGCGTGAACGTTTACTACGGACTTGACATGTCCAACGATGTGAAGATGTTCAACACATTGGTAGGAAAGGTTGACTTCCCTATGGACATCTCTGCGAGCCTTGCGTTCGGTCTCAAGACAGAGAACAAACTTTCTGCGGACACAACATTCAACAAGGACACAAACAATCCGTTCGCGTTCGCTGTAGGAGTTTCAAAGAAGTTCCAGGCTCTGAAGAAGCCGATTCTCTACGCTCAGTTCGTGTACAACATGGATCCGTTCAAGCACTTCGGCGACGGACAGGACGCTTTGAATCTTGACCGTGCAAACGTGAAAGGAAGCCACGAGAAAGAAGGCGTCGGTGTGATTGACTCAGTTGACTGGTACGACGGACGCGCCGCGATGCGTGTTGGTATCCGCTGGGATATCTAATCAGAAGGCTTGAAAGCGAATGTTCAGATAAAAGTCGGCGGTTCGGCTTAAATTCGGTGGTTGAGGCACTCGAAACCACCAAGTCGTAAGCCGCCGCTTTCTGGACAAAGTTTTCTAAACAACAAATATTCTTTATTTTTAGGAGAATAAGATGAAAAAACTAATAACTGGTGTGATTGCTGCGGCGGCTCTTGTCTTCGGACTTGCAGGCTGTCAGGGCGATTTGCACGATGTTTCAGAAGTTGATGTCAGCACTTTATATGTAAAAGGGTCATTCATTTCTTGGAATGACGATACAAAGTTGACTCGTGATACAGACGGAACTTATTACTATGAATGGATTGCAACCTCTTCATCAGGTACATTCGCTCTTGACTCTGGCGGCTGGCTGACAACATACCGCGGAACTGCGAGTGATGAACTGTATGAAGGCTTTTCAACTGGCGAGACAAAAGCGACGCTCTATCCACATAATGATGCAGACTGTATGCCAATCACAATGGATGCTGGCGCGACTTACCGCATGGTTATAACAGGCGGACCTGGAAACATCGAATGTGAAATCGTAAAGGTTGCAGATGCAATTCCATTTGCGCTTTTTTCAGACGGTGAAAATATTGCAATGTCTGCTTCTTCTTCCACAACCTTTGAATACGCGTTCTCTAAGTCTGAAGCAGGCAGTTTGAAATTCAACATAAAATCAGGCACTGCTATATACGCACCTGCAAATGATTCTACTCTTGCTATTGGAACCGCTGAAAAAAGTATTGACGGCACAACAACTCCATCAGACAAAGTATGGACTTTTAATTATGAAAAAGATGTTCCATATAAAGTTGTTGTAACATACAACAGCACAAGCGGTTCTGTTGATGTTTCTGTAGAATACGGATTCTTGATTGCTTGTGATATTCTTTCGGGTTCACAATTCTCAGACGACAAACTCACTTGGACTTTCACTTCTGAATATGCTTTGGCTGAACTTGAATTCACTTACGACACATCAAAAACAGGATGGGGTTCAGCAACTCCTTTTGCTGTTCATATTGATGGCTGGGGCGACAAATATTGTGGTGGAGCCACTGTAAAACTGGGAGAAGATTTCGTTGAACTTCCTAATAACGGCGACAACGCAAATCTTGATGGTCTTACAAACGGAACTACTTATATTTTGTCTATTAAAGCTACAACTGACAAAGTTTATGCAAAAGTTGCTGAAAAATAATAGTTAAGGCTGGAATTTAATTGGCAATTTACAGCGGGCTGTGTAAAAGCAGTCCGCTGTTTTGTGTATGAAAATTGGAGAAATTATTTATGAAAAAAGAAGATATTGTTCGTGTTGAGATTTATTTAGAACGTACTGAAGATAAACCCGAAGAAATAATGGGCGTTGAAAGAATCGAAAATGTCATTGTGTATGATGAAAATGAAGATGAGGAGAAAAAAAAGAATTGTCATACGATGGGTCTGAATTTCCAAACGGAGAGCGAATTATTGAATATGTTGCCGAAAAACTGGGAGTTTCTCCTGATATTTGTGAGATTTATTAAGAATATTAAAGTTTGAAAGAATAGCATTATGAACTTTCAAAACAATCATAGCACTTGCGTATCTGCAAAGATAAGGAGAGGTTAATGTTACAAAGAAAAGATAATAAAAGTTTCATTAACAATGAAGATATTAAATATCCTGATTATCTAGAACCTGATGAAATTATAAAGATACAGAGTTTTTTGCAAGGTGCAACCTATGTTTGGTGTGCATTAAAAAATACGGAAGAATTTGCAGCGCGAAATCTAATTGGCGGAATCAATTACTTTTGGGAAAAAACACCATTAGAAGTTTTGCATAATCATTATATAAGTGAGCAAAATTCAGAAAAGTTGGCAAGTCTAGACTTGGGAATTTGTCTAAAAAAGACACTTGCTGAAGACAAAAGAACATTTTATATAGAATATCGAGAGGCAGAAAAAAGAACTTATTATACGTGGGATGGGAATAGGTCAAATGACTGTTCAGAATAGTTTTTAACACAGGATTAAAAATATTATGTCTATTCAGGAATTAATCAATAATTATTTTCAACGATTAAAAAAGAGCAAAAACAGCACAGAAATAGAGGCAATAAAGAATGAAATTGATGCCTTGCGTTATTCGGAAAGTGACAAAACGCTGTCTGATGAAGACAAATTGAAAATTTGGGAAGGAATAAAGAAAAAGTTTGTTTCTGAAAATTTAATCAGAATTAAACAACAAAATGAAAGGGGGCAAGAAAGTTTAAATTTTTGCATACAACAAAAAACTGATAATGCTGTTCTTTTAAATATGATAGATGAAATCGAAAACAACATAAAAAAAGGACAAAATGGAAATCGCTAAATTTGTTTTTATTGTATTAAGTTTCACCGTATCAATTATCTCAATTATTATTTCAATAAGAAATAGATATCTTTCTAATGCATCTGTTGAATTAGAAATAAGAAATTTGATTCGGGAAAGCCGAAAAAATTTCAATGAAATAAATGTACCCTTATTTATTTTACAGAAAAAGAAAAATAATAAAACAATTTCTGATGATGAAGAAATACAACTAGAGGCAATTACAATGCAATATGAAGTAGCAAAAGAAGACCTATTAAATTCTTATGAAGAAGCGTGTTTTAAATATATTGATAATAAGATTGATAAAGAGCGATTTAAGAAAACCTATATTAAAGAAATAAAACAAATTGTAGAAAATGAAAATTTAAAAAAATACTTAGATACAATCAATTCTCCTTATATATGGAATAAAAAGGGTTTTCGAGGAATGGTCAAATTTAGAGAAGCGGTCTAAACGATAATTTACGATTTTTGCAAGTTACCGCAAGTTAGATTATGCCCCATTTGGATTGGTGCTTTTCAGAAAGTCCTGATTCGTCATGTTTCACCAAGGAAATCCTTTCTGCTGGTTTGCGGTCATAAGTTTAGTTTTTTTATCAAGATTTATCATAAAATTATCACGCAAATATCACGAATCTAACACGAAAATTAACACGCAAAATTAATATATATATGGCAGATTATGCAAATCAATGTTCAAAAAGATTCCTCAAGCGATGCGGAATTAAACAGTGCAAATGTCGGTTTTCGTTGCGTTCTTCCGTATGGATATTGTTCTTCGTTTGGCTGGTCAGGTGGTTCTGAAGTTAAACTTTCCGGAGCAGGACCTGTTTATGAAATAACAGCAAACTGCACTGGCGGATATGTTAGTTGGCTTCAGGAACAAAACCTTTACCAGAATGTAGAAAATGGCGATGGCAAAGAAAAAGGTTTTCCTGTCGGCTCAAACTGCGCAGCAAAGTTCAATATTGCCGGAACTGAAGGCTGGGTTTGCTTCAACAATGGCGGTTCTTACGAATTCGACTGGGCTAATTTGAAGAAATAAATTTGAGATTTGTAAACCCTAATTTACAGAGAGCTGTGTAAAAGCAGCCCGCTGTTTTTCTTAAAAGCAGAAAATAGATTGAAATAAAAATAAATTTGATATACATATAAATCATATAATAAAAATCGGAACTAGAGAAACGCAGAACAGTATTAATCCAAATTTCTACAACAAGAGGAGTACAGATGCAGATTTCCAGCCATGAATTAGCGCGCTGTGCAGATTATTTGAGTTCAGAATTGAAAACAATTCGTGATAAAGTGGAATTTTATGCGGCGGGTGAACTGAAGAAACGGAAAGGTTCAAATTTTGTTTTGGAAATTCCAGAGCAGGATGATATTTTTCTAATAAAAATAAGTCGTATTTTATCAGAAAAAGAAAATCTATTAATTGATAATGATTTAGCAAAGGTTTTTATAGAAAATTATAAAACATCTGAAACTGAGTTCAATAAATTTGACGCATTGCTAGATGAAATCAGTAAGAAAGAAAATGGAAGTATGAATGATGCTTTTTTCTATCTTCCATTTTCAAGATGGTTTGATTCCTTATATAAACAAATAACAACTCTATATCTTTTATTCCTCGATAAATTTGAAGTAAAAGATATTGTAGCAGATAAAGAAAAGTATGAAAAAATTTTAAAGGATGCGCTTGCGAAAGAAGATGCGCTTTCAAAATTAATAACAAATGCAAAAAACAAATCTGATGAACTCCTTTTGAAACTTGAGCAGAATGTGGCAGACCATGAAATCAAAGATATAAAGGAATACTACGCCAAAGCCAAAAACAACACAAGAAAGATAAAAATTGTATATACAATCTTTTATTACGGCTTATCTGGAGTTTTATTCACTTTACTGATTTTAATTTTTTTCAACGTAAAAAACATTTTTCCAGAAATGAACAAGGCTTCAATTGTGCAGTCTGTAATATTATGCTCTTTAACGGGTTTAATGACATTCTTAATCAATGATTTTAGAAAAAAACTGAATATAACAAAAAGCATTTCTGATGAATTTGAGCAAAAAGAAATCGTTGTGGATACATACACAAGTCTTTTGGCTAGAATATCAGATTTTGAGCCTGAAACAAAAATGAAATATCATGAAAAAATCCTCCAAAACATTATCGACTCTCTTCTTTTAATTAGAAATCACGGATATTTATCAAAAACTTTGAATCAAGACAATCCAAATTTAGCACCGAAACTTGTTGAAGAAATTGGAAATATTATTGGGAAAAAATAACTTTGCAGTACACGCCAATATTGGAAAAAGATTGAGGCAATCTAACTAGCGTAACATTTATTGCGTTCGTTCTGCCTTCAGCCGTGCTATTTCTTCAAGAAGGCGATTGATTTCATCTTTCTGTGCAGAAATTTGAGAAACAGATTCTTGCAGGATTTTTTCGTCCTCGGCTTTCTGTTGTGCGATGCCTTGGGAAATGCCTTCTTCATAGGCTTCCTGTTTTTTGACGCGGATATCCGTGTCGTAGTCGTAATCAGCGATAAGCATATTCCTTACCTCCGTTGAGTTCCGTTTTAGGTAGTCAGCGAGAATTCCTTCTGAGATGCAGCGTTGGATAGCAAAATCAAGATAGTCTGACCGTCCGGCTTTTCTCGCTTCGTTCGCGTAGTCGGCGAGTTTTGCGTAGCCTTCTAGCGTGGTGCAGTTCTGAACGAAAGGAACGTCGCTTCTTTTGTTAATATTATACACTTTCACGCATAATTCAAGCGGAAAATTTTCTCTGTTTTCGGAAGGCGTATTTTGCTGGGTTTGCTCCAAATTCGGCAGTTCGGCACACGGATTTTTGAACGCGTCGGAAAGTTTGAGCATTTTCTCGGCAGGATAATCTGTGTTTCCGTTGTAGAATACATAAAATTCCGGAATCGGAAGAGGAACGGTTTTCTGCCTGTAGCGTTCTTCAAGCGGAATCACTTTTTCATAAAGCCGGGCAACATATTCCAGAAAACGCAAGGTTAGGAAAACCTAAAAATTGCTTTCGCAATTTTTTTAACGGTTTGCTATTTATCAGAAGGCAACACAGTGGCCTTCTCTCACATATTCTCGTTAACCGTTGATTGCTGCTCGACAAGAACGATAATCCGTCCGTTCACAAGCATTGAAACATCGTTATAGCGTCCGGTATAGACAGTTTTTTCAAGCATTATCGGCTCGATTTCTGTGTTTTCAAGTTTCAGGTTCGTGCCGTGAATCGCGTTGTAGAGCGACAAAAAGTTCTCGCGGGCTTCTGGACATTTCCCGAAAAGGTCTACGAACAGCGAATCCTTGTAAGTTCGGTTCTGTTTCTGCGATGTTTCGTTGGCAGAATTGTTTTGCATAGTTTCTCCTCTTGCAGTTCATTTTTTATCTTGAGAACAAATTGCTATAACATATTCTCTCACTTATATTTCGCAAAACGTTTTCAAAAACTGAATTCCGCGGAGAATTTTTTTCAGAAATTACAAGTCCTGTTTCTTGAAATAACATGTTTCCTTTGAATTTCAGACTAGAGTTTTGCTTCACGACTTTATCTGCCACACAGATTCGGAATTGCTGAGGCAATTCCATATATAGCCCAAATGTCGAGTTTTCTTCGCGAACAATAAAAATGCACGTAGGCAAGGTTTCGATTTGAAAAACAATCTGCACAAGCGAGTTATAGAAAATTGCAGGCAATACTTGTTTGGTGGTTTTCGACATTGCTCAACCACCGCATTTTTTTGACAAACGCGGAAACATTTTTTCATAATCGGGTTCTTGCAGAAAATGCATTTTTGCTAATACATTAAAACTCGACATTTGACCATTTCTTTAATGAGATTTGAGTTTAGAGGAAAAACGTATTATAATAAGAAAGTCAGAAAAGCAAACAAATGCTTTTCAGGACAAATTTGGCGGAACAAAAGGCATTCTGTTCGATTTTATTCGGCAGTTTCAGCCTTGTGTTTCAGAAAAATGTGTTCAGAATGACTTTAGTCAAGGACATTCTGAATACAAAAACTGACCAAAGAAGGTCTTTATCTTTACAGGAGGAAAAAATTGAAAAATTCAAAACTGTTTTCATTGTTAGCAACAATGATTTTAAGCCTTGTGCTTTTCAGCTGTGGAAATGCGGGGGGGGGGTATTGAGAATTCCACTCCAGAAGCAGAACCAGGAACGATAGGACAACCGGCAGCTGCTCTTTTGGCGGCTTCGGAGCTTTCAAAAACTCTTGATTCTGACAATTCAAAGACAATTCTATTTTACTACAGACCCGACGGGAATTATTCCGGCTGGGGATTATGGATTTGGGAAGACGGCGGAAATGGAGAAAAGTCTTGGGACGCTTCTAGAACTTTTTCTTCTCAGTCTATAACTTACGATTCTCAATCTTACAGCATCGGTTATATGATTCTTAATCCTTCTGATTTTGAATCTTCTGCACCGACTTTAAAAGAAGTAATTGAAAACAAGAAAAACCTGAATTTCATAATCAGAAAGACAGACGACTGGACAAAGGATCCAGGTCCTGACCAGGCATTTGACTTGACTGGCGGAACACATTTTATGGTTCTGAGCGGAGATTCAGATGTCTATCCGATAAGTTCAGTTATGACACCGTTCATTTCCAGCGCGACAATGGAAACTCTGACAACAATGAAAGTCGCGCTTTCTGTAAAACTCGCTCTTACGATAGATTCAAGCGCAAACGGATTTTCAGTTACCGCTGATGACGGAACTCAGGCTGTGATTTCAGATGTAGTGAACTACAACGCGCAGACCAACCGCTACAAAAATTTCACAAACACTTTGCTTATCACTCTTAATTCTGAAATCGACGCTTCAAAAGTCTGGAAAATCTCAAGGGAATCTTTCGGCCCGGAAGACGGTCGAGAAATTGCGACACAAAACGCTATAAAGATTTCTCTCAATGATTTTTCTTACGACAAAGATGATTTAGGTCTTACGATTTCAGAAGATGGAAAAGCGACTTTCAAAACTTGGGCTCCTGTTGCAAGTGATGTGAAAATCCTGTTCTACGACGATGTTTCAAAAATCGGAAACTTCAAGCCTGAAACTGTCGCTGCGAAAGCGTCTGGCTCTTGCATTGAGGAAACATTGAAGGGCGAACCTTCGGCGGAAGAACAAATGACACAAGACAAAGAAACAGGAATCTGGTCTTATACATTGGATTCAATCGGAAGCAAAAAATATTACAAGTATCAGATTACAAACAACGGAACTGTTTACTATGTCGCAGACATTTGGCACACAGTAGTCGCGCCTGACAGCATCGCAAGCCAGATTGTTTCAATTGACGATTCTTCAGCAAAACCTGCCTCTTGGGAAAATGCGTATACAAATCCGTTCGGAAATAGCGGAGCAGATGCAAAAAAATATAGCGACGCTGTGATTTACGAAATGCACATCCGCGACTGGAGCCGTGCGTTCGTCAATGATTCGACAGGAAAGTTCAAGGACATTTCGGACAATTTGGGTTCAAGCGGAAAGTTTGCAAAGCATCTGAAGGATTTGGGAATAACACACGTCCAGATTCTTCCTATGTTCGACTATGCGCAGGTGAACGCCGACGAGAACTACAACTGGGGCTACAATCCTTATCATTACAATGTTCCTGAAGGCCGTTATGTAAAAGACTTCAAAGATGGAACTGACGCTGTCAATCAGATGCGGGAAATGATTAAAGCCTTCCACGACGCTGGAATTGCAGTGATTATGGACGTTGTCTACAACCACACGGCTTCAACTGGCGGCGGCTCGCTTTACGATTCTACAGTTCCGTATTATTTCTATCGGCTTAATGCGGACGGAACTTATTCAAACGGCTCTGGAGTCGGAAACGAAGTTGATTCGGAAGCACCGATGATGAAAAAATACATTATCGATTCTTTAAAGCACTGGATGAACGATTATCACATCAACGGATTCCGATTCGATCTGATGGGAGTGCATGACAAGTCAACGATGAAAGACATTTATTCTGAACTTTATAAAATCGACCCGAATGTGATTGTATACGGCGAGCCTTGGACTGGTGGAACTGCGCTTGTAAAAGACAGCGCAACTCAGGCGATAAAAGGCGATGTTGGTTCTGGCGTCGGAGCATTTGAAGATGATTTCCGAAACGCTGTGAAAGGCGCGGAATTCGGCGGATTGGCTAAAGGTCAGGTTCAGGGAGAATTCAAAACGGATGGAAACCTGAGAACCGGATTGACGGGAAGAACAATTTCCGATAACAAACGTAATCCGACTGGTCTTCCAGAACTTGCTTTGCATTACGCGGAATGTCACGACAACTACACTTTGTACGACAAACTTGTCTATACGCTTGGAGAGAACTTCAATGCTGCAAAGGTTGCCGATGAAAAAGGAAACATCGCGACTGTCTGGCCAGCTTCTGTAACTGAAGTACAGACTGCATTGATAAAGAAGCAGACAAAACTTGCGGCGGCGTACATTTTCTTGTCCCAAGGAACTCCGTTCATAAACGGCGGACAGGAATTTATGCGCACAAAGAAGGGAAATCCTGACAGTTACGCGGCGGACACAAAAGGCGGCGTTGAATGGACAAACACTGCGGGCGAACACAACATCGACGATGTGAACACAATCGATTTGTCTTTTAAAGACGCGAACAAAAATCAAGACGTTTACAACACTTACAAAGGTTTGATTACTCTGCGGAAAGCAAATCCAGAAGCGTTCGGGGCGAACACAAGCGCAAAGGCTACAAAATTAGTTGACGGTGTTACAGAATATACGACAGGCGATTTCCTTGTATATTTCAACGCAAGTGATTCTGAAAGTTCGATAAAAGAACGAACTTCCGGCTACACAAAACTTGTCGATGTAACAAGCGGAACTCCAGCGGAAAGCACAGCAATTCCAGAAAAAGTCGAAGCAAAATCGTTTGTCATTTTGAAAAAGTAGTACTTATAAGAGCAAGGCATAAAAAAATTGAGGGCTTTCCGATAAGTTCAAGTCTTTTCGGGAAGCCTTTTTTGTTCATCCGTGTTCGCTCCGTATCTTGCAGATTTTCTCCGTTGCAAAATGATAAATGTTTATGTGCGGAGATTAGCACGTTTATTCACCGCAAAAATGCGGTGAATAACTTGAATATTTACCGCACTTTTTTTAGAATCAAATTATGTATATTTACGAGCACGAAAACTGGCCGAATTTTGTTTTTGACATTGAAAAAATTCTTCCTCTTCTTGAAAAATGCCATATCGAACAGGGAAAACTTCTTTCAAAAATCGAAATGCTTGGTTTGTCTGAAAAAAATGACAAAATACTTTCTACAATAACAAGCGATATTGTAAAATCCAATGAAATTGAAGGAAACTTATTAAACAAGGAGCAGATTCGTTCTTCAATTGCAAGGCGGCTTGGAATTCATTCAGAAAGGCTCGTTGAATCAAACAGAAATATCGAAGCGATTGCAGAAATGGCAATAGACGCGACACAAAATTTTGAAAATGAGCTGACAGAAAATCGTCTTTTTTCTTGGCAGGCCTGTCTTTTTCCGACAGGCTACAGCGGGCTTTATAAAATCGACATAGGAAAATACCGTTCAAATCCGATGCAGGTTGTTTCAGGAGCAATCGGGCATGAGAAAATTCACTATGAGGCGCCAAAATCTGAAGATGTTCCCAAAGAAATGGAAAAATTTTTGCATTGGGCAAATTCCGACAAAACTGATTTTTTTATAAAAGCGGCGATTTCACATTTATGGTTTGTCACGATTCATCCTTTTGACGACGGAAACGGACGCATTGCAAGAACAATTTCCGATATGTTTTTGTGCCGAAGCGACAAAACGTCATTGCGTTTTTACAGTATGTCGAATCAGATTTTAAAAGAAAAAAATGATTACTATAACATTCTTGAAAAAACTCAAAGAGGAAATCTGAACATAACTGACTGGATTGAATGGTTTTTGAACTGCTTGTTCAAGGCGATTTCTGAAAGTTTTGACGATGTGGAAAAAATTCTGAAAAAATACAAATATCTACAGTCGATTGAAAATGTTTCTTTAAATGAACGTCAACGGCTTATGATAACAAAACTGACAGGAAGCGACTGGTTTGGAGTTTTAAACACATCAAAATGGGCAAAAATCGCAAAATGTTCAGTAGACACAGCGTTGAGAGACATAACTGACCTTATAGACAAAGGAATTCTGGAAAAAGAAAAAACATCTGGCGGACGAAGCACAAATTACAAGATAATCGGAATTTAGTCGTTCGTTGCACAAAAATTAATCGTCAGCTGCGAAAAATTAATCCTGCACGCAGAATACTCATTTCTTCGCGCAGAATTTTCTTTCCTCTGTATATGCACAAAATTTTATCGTTCTTCGCATAGAATTTATCGTATCTCGCTTAAAAATTATCTTTTGTCGATAAAAAATTATTGACAAATGATAATAAAATCCGTATTATCTAGGCATAAAACACGAGGCGGGCAGAACAAAATCTGACAAACGACAATTCGGGCAATTTAATAGTCCGGTTTGATTCGTCAGTTTTCCGCTCGCCACACCGAAAGGAGCAACCTATGGAAAACACAAAGGACATTCAGAACACAAATGCCGGAAACGAAATCAAAACTGAATCCATCGATGAAAACAAAATCGAAGGAAAACACGAAATCGGCGCAAAAGATTTCAGACGCACAAACGAAAATCTGAACAGACTTACAAAACGCGTCGCAAAAACTTTTGAAGTCGTGTTTTTCGCCTGCACAGCGGTCATGATTTTTGTCGCGGTTTTGTCTTTCGCAACGCCGCAAAAACTCGGGCAGTTCCTTATCGAGCAAGTCGGAAACGGAACAATCGCGACAAACGGATTTGAAATCATGATTCAAGATTCGCGCGGAAACCTGATTCCCGGCGCAGTAAGAATTTTCGCATTCGCCGGAATCTTCACGATGTTCTGCATGGCGATGATTTTCAGAAATATCTATTTAATCGTCCAGACTTCGGAAGGAAAAACCTGGTTCAGCAAAGGAAAAACGCCGTTCCAGAAAGACATTGTAAGAATGGTCCGGGAAATCGGAATTTTCGGCATAATGATTCCAGCAATCGGACTTTTGATGAGCATAATCGCCCGTTTGACGCTCGGAGTTGATTCGTGCGAGACAAGCGTCCAGATTGTCGGAATCGTGATGGGACTTGCGATGATTTGTTTTTCGCAGATTTTTTCATACGGAATCAGACTTGAAGAAGAAGTCGAAGGGCTTGTGTGATGGGAAAAATAGTTTTGCATCTGGACAGAATTATGGTCGAACGGAAAATATCGCTGAACGAGCTTTCAGAAAAAGTCGGAATCAACAACGTGAACCTTTCAAAAATGAAGAACAACAAAGTCACGGCAATCCGCTTTTCAACGCTTGAAGCCTTGTGCAGAACGCTGGAATGTCAGCCCGGCGACATTCTGAAATACGAAGGATAACGGACAGATTTTTACAAAAGTCAGAAGTCGATAAGATTTCTGACTTTTATTTTCATGGGTTTTTCTGCCACAATTTGTTTTTTTTTATTTCGCCGTAAATCGTATGCGATTTTGCGGTTCCGATTTCTTTTACAAGATCAGAGGCTCTAATTTTTTCTGCAATTTGTTTATGGTATAACGATATAGACAAATTTTCAGGACATTCCTTTATATAATGAATATGATAATCTGGATTTCTTATCAGTTCATTAATTACTGTATGAGAATCAAAATAATCATTTGGTTCAAAACTTTCCAAAATTTTTTTAATACAGCCGTTTAAATCCATAAAGCGTTTCTCCTTGAAAACAAAAATCGAATCAAAGTTTTGCTGCCTGAAAACCGTCGTTGTAAAAATCCAGCAATTTTCTTCTGGTAAAGTATATCTTGAAAGCGAAATATCTTTTGTATAATTTTTTCAATTACAGAAACAGTTATAAAATGTCGCTTTGGTTAGTTTTTCAAACTTAATTTTTGCTAGCGGAAAATACAATGACCGGCACAGTTTTATAAAAGCGGAAAAATAACGGTCATTGTATTTCTAAGATTTATTGATTTAAAGATTCGTTCAGTTTGTTTAACGCATCTGAAAAATCTTTTAAATTTTCAGATGTATTTTCAAGCTTCTCTAAAGTGTTCGGATTTACAAGAGAACTTGCAGTTTTCTTTGTCAAATGAAATCCATACCAAGTTCTCCAGCCTGCAACAATCAGAAAAACTCCGCAAATTACTGTCCCTGCAATCTGGACACCGCGTTTTTCTTTAGGCTTTGTACATATTCCGACAATTCCTAAAATAAGTCCAATCACAAGCAAAGGAATACTTATCCAATTGCAGATTCCCATAAAAGGAATCAATCCAAGCAGCGCAAAAAACGCTCCGATGATTCCCAAGATAATAGCAGCCATAAAACCGCCTCCTTTAATATTTGTTTCTTGAAAAAAGTATATTCGACAACCTGATTATAAGCAATAGTTTATAATGTTTTTGCTTATATTTTTCTATTCTTTCTGTCATGGAAATGAATATGGCGGTCGCGTCCGTCATAAAAGAATTGCGAACAGAAAAACATATCTCGCAGGAAAAACTTGCCGACGCGATTGATTCTCATCAGGTTTACATATCGGAAATAGAAAAAGGCAAAAAACTTCCTTCGATAACGATTTTGTATAACATCGCCGGATTCTTTGGCATTTCATTGACAGAACTTGCAGGCCGAATCGAAGAAAATCTGCTCCGCGATTAATTTCCAGGAATCAAAATTTGATTCAAATTAAAATCATAAAAGTTCATTAAAATCCAAATGAATTTGCGAATAATTTGTAATCACATTATAATTAGCCCAAATGTCGACTTTTATAAAACCATGCAAAAATGCACTCTCGGCAAGAAC
>CAZSHF010000027.1:0-26969 GCA_964606655.1 uncultured Treponema sp. | reverse complement strand
GACTTTTACGCCAAGCGGAGTCTGAGCCTTGATGTTCGCGCGGAAAATATCTCCTGTTGAAATATGCGGAATCTTGTAGTCTTCCGCGACTTTTACCGCAAGCGAGCCTTTTCCAGCGCCCGGCGGTCCCAAAAAAATAAAATTCATTTGAATTTTCTCCCATTTAATCTGATTTGAAAACATTATACTCGTAAATTGTGAATTTCGCTATATGACGCATGAAAACACACGTAAAAAAGAACTGAAACAGAACTGTCATTTGTTTCAGGTAAAATTATGATTCACAAAGTTTTAAATATGGAAATTTAATGAACAAACATTTGAGCGGTCTCTCACAAATTTCGCTTGGATAATCCGCAAAATTTGTGCACATAATCGCCATATGCACAAAAAATTAAAAATTTTGTGCATATCTTGCTTTTGCGCACAAATTCACTCATAATTTGTGCATGAGAAATGTTCCTTACGATTTTGATTTCGATGATGTCCAGATTCTTAAAATGCTGAACAAAGCGAATCACAAATTGGGCGAACTGAACGGTTCAATCAGTTTGCTGCCGAATCCGTTCGTGATTTTTAATGCAATCGCGCTTGGAGAAGCGAAAGAATCCTGCGAAATCGAAAATATTGTGACAACTTTCGACGATATTTTCACCGAAATGATTCATTCAAAAACAAATCCTGCTTCAAAAGAAGTTCTGGATTACCGGAAAGCAATGCTCACAGGTTTTAATCTTTTGCAGGAAAACGGATTTATTTCAGAAAATCACATTGTTCAGATTCATCATATTGTCGAACCTGAATCAGGCGACATTCGGACTTTGCCCGGAACTGTGATTATGAACACGAAAACTAAAAAAATCATTCACACGCCGCCGCAAAGCAAAGACGAAATTGAAAGTTATCTTTCGAATCTTGAAAAATACATAAATATTCCGGAACTTGAAGATATTGACCCGATTTTAAAAATGGCGGTTATTCATTTTCAGTTTGAATCAATTCATCCTTTTTACGACGGAAACGGAAGGACCGGACGCATTTTGAACATTCTGTATCTTGTCCTTGCGAAAAAAATCGACCTCCCGATTCTGTATTTAAGCAAATTCATAAACCTGAACCGCGAATCTTACTACGAATGTCTGAATGACGCGCAGAACGACATTTCAAAGTTCAGAAATTATCTTATTTTTATGATTGAAGGCGTTGAAAAAATGTCTGAATTCACTTTGCGTTTTATAAAATCGTTTATAGAAACGATGAATCAGGCGGCGGACATAATAAAAGAAAAATGTCCTAAGCTTTTTTCCGAAGAACTTCTCGAACACATTTTCTACGATTTTTACACGAAAAACGAATTTTTGTGCGAAAAACTGAAAATCAGCCGAAACACCGCAAGCAAATATCTTCACGAATTGGCAGACGCAGGCGTTCTAATCGAAGAGAAAGTCGGAAAAAACAAGCTTTACAAAAACGCGTTTTTGTACAACCTGATTAAACTTTGGTAGCATTATGATTACAATCGATTTTTCCAAGCGCGGCTCGCTTGGACTTTGCGAATATCTTTACTCTTCTATAAAACAGCAGATTCTGGACGGAACTTTAAAGGCGAACGAAAAGCTGCCTTCCAAACGCGCGCTCAGCGAAAACTTGGGAGTTAGCGTTATAACGGTTCAAAACGCGTACGCGGAACTTATTGCGGAAGGCTACATTTATTCTGTTGAAAAGAAAGGTTTTTTCGTTACGGAGTTGCAGATTTCCACAAGAGAAGAGATTGATTCGGCTTATTGCCTGCCGGCAGACAAATCTCCTTGCAATGACAGTGATTACTCCGCTACGCTCCGTGTGCAAGCGGGCGAGAGCCTTAATCACCAAGACAAGTCGGTGGTTGAGGCACTCGAAACCACAAAGAGCAGCCACGATGCTGGTCATTTCGAGAACCTCAATCACCAGACAAAAACACTCAATGACCAGAACATCTTCTGCGATTTTCAGAGCAATTCTACAAGTTACGAAAAGTTTCCGTTCAGTTTGTGGTCGCACACAATGCGGCAGGTTTTGAACAGCGGAGACGAAAGACTTCTTCAAAAAATCGAAATCAAAGGCATTCACGAACTTCGGAAATCAATCGCAAAACATTTACGAGAATTCCGCAATCTGAATGTTTCGCCAAAACAGATTGTTGTTGGCGCAGGAACAGAGAATCTTTATTCAATGGTTGTTCAGTTTTTAGGACGCGAAAACGTTTTTGCGGTTGAAAATCCCGGCTATCACAAAATTTCAAACGTGATTGAACTGAACGGAGCGAAAACTGTTCCTGTCAACATCGACGAACACGGAATTAATATAGAAGAACTTGAAAAATCTAGAGCAAATGTTGCGCACGTTTCGCCAAATCATCATTTTCCAACTGGAATTGTAATGCCAATCTGCCGTCGCCAAGAAATTTTATCTTGGGCGGAAAACCAGAAAAACCGCTTTATAATCGAAGATGATTACGACAGCGAATTTAGATTTAACGGAAAGCCACTTTCTACTCTTTTTAGCGCGGACAAAAACGGAAAAGTTATTTACATAAACACGTTTTCTAAAACGCTTTCGCCTTCGTTCAGAATCAGTTTTATGGTTTTGCCTTTTGAACTTTTAAGCAAGTTTGAAAATATGTTCAGTTTGTATTCTTGCCCAGTAAGCTCGTTTGAACAGTTCACGCTTTCGCGCTTTATAAACGACGGAAATTACGGAAAACACATTATCAGAATGAAAAACTTTTACAGAAATCTTAGAAACTCGCTGATTTCCGCAATCCAACAAAGCCAACTGAAAGAAAACTGCAAAATCCGCGAAGAAGAAAGCGGCTTGCATTTTCTGCTTACGATTAAAAGCGAACAAAGTGCAGGCGAACTTGAAGCACAGCTTTTACAAGAAGGAATCAACCTTCCGCTTTTAAGGAATTATTATTACAAAAACGACAAGGCTAATAGCAAGCTTTGCGGAAACGACGCAAAGAGCGCAGCTTTGCTAAACAACGCAGATTTGCAGACCGCCCCAAAAAACGCACACAACGCAAAGAACGAAAAAATCTTCGTCGTAAATTACAGCGGAATCAGAAAAGATAAAATCGCTGAAATTGTACGCCGAATGGAAAAAGCAATCTGCGAAAAGTAAAACCGCTTTCCGCATCTGCGATTTTCATTTATATCCGTTCACATCATCTGGTTCCGTGGTTTTTGGTTCGCCAGTGATAGCTTCCGTTTGAGTATTTTCCGTCGCTGGAAATCTGCATTTCCAGTGTTTCGCCCGGATAAAGAATATAATTTTCTTTTTGCGCGTCCCAGCCGCCTTCCGCGGAATACCATTGATTCGGGCCGTTTTCTGCCGCATCGCTCGGAACATCGCCTAGCACAAATCCGTGATAAGTCGCCGCTGTAACATCCCAGCTGAGCCAATACCAGTTGCCATTCATACTTTCGGAATTTGTGCTGCTGCTTGTGTTTGTAAAACTTCCTTTCATCAGTTTGAAGTTTGAGCTGTCGTGCCAAGCCAAAGGGAACGGAGAAATTGAATTTCCGCCGTAAGCAGAATCTCCGCCGACAACCCAGACTTTCAGTTCTCCAAAATAAAGAGTTTTTCCGTTCTCTTTGACTGCAGAAGGCGTGTCGGCCTTTCCGTCGGGATTATCGCTGTAGCCGCCATCGATTTTGAATTTCAGGACTGTTCTTGTGGCGTATTCGTAAGCGTAAGCGGATTTTGTAGCCAAGCCGGAATCTGAATCAGTTTTTGACGCATAAGCGGAAATCGCGATTTTCAAGCCACTTGCGTCTTTATAAGAAGAAACTGAACTTCCTAATTCCTTTTCGGAAGTGTATTTGCTGAATGAACTTGTTTCAGGCACATCCGGAGCGTCCGTCGTTGTATCATATTTTTCCCCGGAATTCAAAACAACTTTTGCAGACGAAGGAATTTCTGTTTTTCCGTAATAAACAGTCGCGTTCGGTGTCTGGCAGTCAATCCGCATTTTTGCTGTCGCAGGCATTTCAACAGAAGAGCCGCTTGTGAAATTCGGCGAAGCTCCCGGCGAAACCGTCTGTTTTCCTTTGTTGATTCTGATTGCCGGCGGCTCAACTCCGACAGAGACAACGCTTTTCACACATTCCCGATTTTTATTCCGGACTTCATCGCTGACTGTTCCTTCAGGAATCGTGAGTTTGTATTTTGCGCCCATCACAGGAAGTCTGTAAGTTCCCGAAAGGTCGATTGAAAGCACTTTTCCGTTCACTGAAACCGCGCTTGAAACGACAGGAATTTCAACTTTGTTCCAGCCTTTTTCCGCAAACAAAGCGACCAAAGCAGAATCGTCCGGTTCAGTATCGAAGTTCAGAACGTATTTTGTTGTCGTGTCGTTCGCAAGTTTTCCGTCGCTTCCTTTTTCCGCTCCGTTCAGGCCTTCTGTATAATAAGAGTCAAACGCTGAATTGTAATCGCCTGCAGAAATCACGGAAGGAGCAATAAATTTGTCTGAATAAGAGTCGCCGTCAGTTTCCGAAAGCGAAAGAACTATATTGTTTCCGACTTTTGTGATTTCCCTGTCAAATTCCACAGTCAAAACAGGAGAAGAAACTGTTCCGTCCGTTTCAACAGTTCCGCCAAGAGCCGCGTTCTGCACAGCCGGATTTCCTGTCTTTATATAAATTTTTCTGTTCTCGCTGAGTTTTTTTCCGTTCGTGTTTCCGTTCGCGTCTTTTACAGCAGAATCATAAGTCAAATCAAAATCAATCACGCCGCTGTTTCCGATTTCTGAAACTCCTGTGTTGTAGCTCACGCTTGCAAAGCTCCAGCCGACAACATCAAGCGGAACTGAAGCTTCGCCGTCGCCTTCAATATAATCTCCGTCCTTGATTCTGTACGTGAACTCATAATCCGAACCGCCCGCAATTGTCGCCGAACTTGATTTTTCAAGAGTGCAAACCACATTTCCGCTTTCGCTCAGCGTTCTGCCTTCCGTTCCGCTTTCTCCGCTTCCAGAGCCGGAACTGCTGTTTTTCACATTCAGAGTCACATTCGCGCCGTCCGGCAATGAAATGTCTTTCCTGAACACAAGTTTTCCCGTCACAGAACCGCCTTTGTTCACTGAATAAGTTCCGGGAGCAGTTGCCGCTGTGATTTTATTCAGGAAATCGCCTTTTTCAACGACTACAGTTCCGCCGTCCGAAACCGCAGAGACATTTCCGGCTTTGTCCGTCTGCCTTGCCTTTATCTGATAAGTTCCGTTGCTGCTGAGATTCACGCTGACACTTGAAGAGCCGCGGCTTTCTCCGTTCATTCTGCAAATCAGGTAATTTTTTCCGCCGTCAATGCTGTATTCCAAAGTCGCGTCGTCTTCTGCTCCGCTGATTGTAAAACTTGTCGCGCTTGTCACAAGATTTGATTCGCCCCAGTTTTTAGAAACAACAGGAGCGGAAGGCGACAATGTGTCGATGTAAATCTCATTTTCCAGCGCAAACGAATCGACTGACCAGTCGGAAAGAATATTTCCCGCCTCGTCCTTTACTGCAACGCCGTCTGTGTTTGTCAAAGAACTTATAGAAAGCGGATTTGAATTTTCTGTGTTTTCGCCGCCTGAAACTGTGTATGTGAAAATGATATTCGAGCCGCTTTCTTTCGCCTCGACTTTAGGATTTTTTATCGAAGCGAACGAAAGCCCCAGTTTTTCCGCGCCGGAAATCGTGACGTTTTCATCAAACGAAAGCAGGAAAAGAACCGATTTTCCCTGATTGTAATATCCGCCGCCGGAAACCGCCTTTACAGAAGAAATTTTAGGCGGCGTCCTGTCGATTTTTATGCTTCGGCTTGAACCAAGACGTTTTTCGCTTTCAGTCGGAAGCTCGATTTCAAACGCGTTTCCGTTTGTGACGCTCGCGTCCGTGTAAACCGCTCCGTTCGCGTTAAAACTTTCAACATCAAGAGTTCCGTTTTCGTTCAAATCTTTTGTGTCGTTCTCATTTTCTGAATCAGAAACTGTATACTCAAAAATATGCTGCGCGCCCGCGTTTCCTTCTTCTCCGCCGCTTGAATAAACCGCTTTTCCTCCGTTGTTCAAAGTCAAAGTCGGAATTCCGCGCGAAGTGTCAACTTTTGTGTTCTTTGTAAAATTGAGCGTAATCTGGATTTTTTCTCCGGCTTTATAAGAACCGTCGCCTGCAAGCGAACCGATGCTTTCAAGTCCAAGCTCTGAAGTTTCTATGAAAATAGATTTTGTTACAGTTTTTGTGTTTCCGCCGAAATCCTTTAAAGTCGCTTCAAGAGTTCTGCTTGTTTTCGGAAGATTTGTGATTTTCGCTTCCCAAGACCAAGAGCCGTCCTCATTTAAAGTTTCTTTTTCGATTTTAAAATCCGCGTCGCCCCAGGAAAAAACAATTGAATCCGCGTTCAGCCTTGACTTGTCGTTGTTCCATAAAATTACAGAATTGTCCGACCAGACGCCTTTTAAAACCGCGTAATCGTCGTTTTTTACCGCGGCGAACCTTGGAACTGAATTTTCAGAAAAAGAATATTCATCGATTTTTTTGTTTCCGGATTTGTCAAACTGCTGGATAGAATTTATTTCAAGCGACGGAGTTTCCGTGTCGCCGTAAAGCGAATACTGAAGAACGGTTTTTGTTCCGCCGTTGTCAACCGCCCTGAAAACAAAATACTGAGTCGAAAGCGGCCTTTCCGCTCCGTCGATTTTCAAATCCGTAAAGATATTGAAAGTCCGAAGAAAATCGTATTTGTTCAGTTTTTCTTCTGCGCTGTAATTTTTTTCGCCCAAAACGATTTTGTAAATTTTATTTGAATACTGGACAGTTTTTCCGTTTTCGGCAAACGAATATTGCACGGAAGACGCTCCTGATTCAGTCGCCTTTTCCCATTCAGTTTCGTTTCCGCTCATATAACGGATAAGATTGTTCGGGTCGTTGTTCGCGGAAGGATTAAGCCAAATCAGGCTGAAAGACTTTACAGTTCCGTCGTCGCTTATGTTTCCTGAGAATGTTATGTTTCCGTCTTTGTCAGCAAGAACAGAAGTGTTGTTTTCCGGCGAAAGAATATTTATTTTCGGCGGACTTACATCAAGCGTCTTGAAATATTTTGTCTTTGCCGCGCCGGTTCCGTAAATGTCTGTGACAAAAAGCGAGATTTTATATTTTCCGTTCTCGCTTGGAGTTTTTATCGAGAAAGCGGAATACTTTGCGTTCTCGTCAGAAAGTTTTATTTCAGTCTTTACCTCGTATTCGTTCCATTCGCCGTTTTCGTTCTGCTTTTCTATTGAATAAAAAAGGCTTCTGATTCCGTCATCGTCCTGCGCAGTTCCTGAAAAGTTCGCGCCCGGATAAACGGAATAAGTGTTTTCGCCGTTGTCGGAATCGTCGCCGGAAAAAGTGTCAATCCAAGGAATATCCGCTTCCGGCCACCAGACAAACCAGCCGACAACTTTCTTTTCCCAGGCAAGCGAATCGCTTAAACTTGTCGTGACAACGCGTATAAGTTTTCCGGCTCCGGTTTCAGTTCCAAGCGACAAAAGCTCTGGGTTCTTTTCTGCGTTCACCCAGTCGCTTGCAGAAACAGAAAGCTCCCAGCTGCGCAAATCCCCGAGTCCGTCCTGTCCGCGTCTTAATGTCTTTGAATAATAAATTTTAAGTCCGTCTTCGTCGCCTAGACTTGTCGATTCTGAAATTTCATCGACCGAAGCGAAAGTTTCCGAATCGCCTGTAACTTTTCGAGTTCCGGAAGTGAGTTTTCCGTTGTCAAATTCGATTCTTAATTCCTTGAAGGAAATCGAGCCGTCCTGCCGGCCAGAAAGCGTGATGTCGCCGTTAAAAAGGTTTGAGATTATTGTTCCGTTCTGCAACTCATATTTTTCAGTTTCTTTGGCTACCGATTCATACGAGCCTGAAAAAAGTTCGGGCTTGTAAATGCTCACGCTCGGCGTGTTCTCGTCCATAATCAGAGACAAATCGACTTTTGCGTTTTTGCCGGAATTTTTCATCGCGTCGGAAGCGGAAGCCGAAAGACTGTAAGAAGTTCCGTCCTGATTTCCTTCGCTTGAACGGACATAAACCGACCAGTTCCAGACTGAACCTTGTTTTTCGCACAAAGCCTCCGAATCAGGAACTTGAATCCACTGGTTTCCGGATGCAGTCGTTTTTTTGTACCAGAATTTTGAATTTGCCGGCTCGACTTTATAATGCAGATTCTGCGATTCAAATTCGATTAAAATAGAAGCGACTTCCTCGTTGTCTTCCGCTGTTCCGACAAGAGTGAACTCGCTTGGAACTGTATCGTTGTCCGAGTGCGAAGTTATGCAAAGCGTCGGAGCGGAAAGGTCAAGCGCAGGACCAAGCCCAACCAAATCGCAAGAGGAAAAGAAACAGAGCGTTGTGAAAACAAAAACAGCGGAAAATAAAAATATTGATAACACAGGTGAAAAAATGTTTTTTGGATTTTTCATAATCAATCTGCTCCTGCTCCTGACAATGCTTTCATTCCAACGCATCTGCTGCTTCCGCCCGGATTCACAAATCCCCAGCCGCTGACATAACGCCAAGTGTCTTTGCCGTCCTGCGTATTATTCCTAAGATGACCTGAAAACGAAGTGTCTACCAGAATCTCATAACTGAGCCAGAAATAATCTTTGTAATAATCTGAACTTGACGAATTTGCGGAATCTTTTTGTCCTTTAAAGCAAAGCCTTAAATACGGAGAACCAATCTGCGCGTCACGCAACGGGAACGGAGATATATAAGGCTCTCCGCTCCAGCCAGTTGTTCCGCGGATAGAAAAATCATCGTATTCATCTTCTATTTTATAAATCGGCCAATCGCCGTTTTGTTTTGGCTCTACAATTCTTACGACTGTCTGGAAAACGCCTTCAAAACCTTTGTCAGAAATTCCTAAATCAGAATGGCTTGCCTGAGCGACAATATATTGCCTGCAAGCATTTTTGTAATCGCCGTTTCCTAAAGGAAATGAAGAATCTTTTGTATATAAAGTGTCGAGCGATTCAGTTTTTAAAGTCGCGACCGTAACAGGAACTGTCGGAGTAAGATAATACGAAACGCCTTCAGAACCGGAGACCGCCGTAGAACTTTTGCTTGTATCATTGCTCGCAGTTTTTTTCGCATATTCTATCGTTGCGTCTGGCGTCTCGCAGTCGATTCTTGTCCGAACAAAACCGTTCGGTTTTGTGCTGTCGCCCGAAATAATGCTTTTGCCGCCGCTTTCCGTTCCCTGATAAATTCCCAAGCCGTAACTGTATCTGTCAACCCGGACAACAGGAGAAGAAACTCCGCTTGAAAAGAACGAATCGCTTTTATACGAAGCAAAATCATTTCCGCTTTCGTCCATAAACGCGTTTTCAGGAATCTCAAGTTCCCATTCAATTCCCTTCGGCAAATCGTCGCTTTCGTCGCAAAGACCTTTCGGGAACGTGACGCTGACTTTGTTTCCGTTTACAGAAACATAAGATGAAGTGACATCGACAGTCCTTTTGTCGTAGCCGGCGTTTTTCAGAACTTCCCGGATTTGATTCGCTGTTATTTTTTTCGCATTTGAACTTGTAAGCGTTGTCGGTTCTTTCTGTGTGCTGGAAACAAAAGTTTTTCCGTAATAATGCGCCTCGTCTGTTTCCCAGATGGACATGTCAAAATCAAGGACGTATTTTGTCGTGATGTCAGGCTCGCCGTTTTTCAGGATTCCTTGAGTTGTTTTTTTGTAAGGCCCTACAAACTGTCCTGTTCCGTGATAATACTGATTTTTGTGGTTATCGCTTGAGCCGTTCACCCATTCGGAATCTTCCATATCTTTTCCGTTTTCCTGCAAAGAAAGCGTCTCTTTTCCAGAAGGATAAGCGTTCACGATTTTATTGAATTCGCTTGCTGTCAGGACAGGCGGAATCGCCCAGTTTCCTGCGCGGCGCAAAATTATGTTTCCGCCGGATTTTATCACGTTTTCGCTGAAAGTAAGCGTTATCACATTTCCGTTTAATTCTCGGCCTGTTATCAAAGGAGAAATTCCGTCGCAGTGAATGTCCGAACGGATATAATCCTCTGAAAGCGTTTTGCTTCCCTGCTCGATTCCGTATTCATCTGTGATTCCCGAAAGATTCACCGCGTCTTTTTCGATTTTCAGCGTGAAATCATCTGAATCTGTGACTTTGTATGAAAAATCAAGCGAATACACATTTTCTGCGGAAGAACTTGAAAGAACCGCGGTTCTAGCCGACGAACCGGAATTTGTTCCGCTTGCCGAACCCGAACCACTTGCGCTGGAAGCATTTGTTCCTGAATCGTCCGCTCCGCTGATTGAAATTGTCGCCGCCGCTCCGTCTTGAACATTCACCGCCCTGTCAAAACTTACACGCAGATTAATGACCGAACCGAGTTTGTAGTTTCCGTCCGCGTTTGTACATTCAACAGAAAACGAAGGGAAAGAGCTTTCAATATCAAGATAAATCGGCTCCGGGATGTCGGAGACATTTCCTGCCTTGTCGACAGCGCAATATGTGAACGAGCAGGAAGAATCAATCTTCACGATTCCGCCGTTTTCAGTGATTCCGCTTTCCACAGATTTCCAGCTGCTTCCGCCGTCAACAGAATAACGAAGTTCTTTCAGAGTTTCGTCGTTCTCCGCTTTTTCAATCCTGAACGAAACGCTGTCTTTGAATTTCGCGCCGTCGCTCAGTTCGTCTATTGAAGAGCCGGCAGAAGAACTTGAAGCCAGAGTGACTTTCGGTGTTTCCGGAGCGGCTGTATCAATATAAATATTTGAATTCACAAAACCCGAAGAAACCGAAGACAAAGCCGAAAACGCGGAAAGTTCAGCCGAAACTTCCATTGTGTTTCCGAACGAATCTTTCACAGAAGAAGAATTTTCAACGCAGGATGAAAGGCTGTAATAAAGCAAGCCGTTCTGTTTTCCGCCCGAGCCAGACAAAGACGAACTAGACGAAGCGAAAGAAATCGTTCTGCTGAAAACCAGTTTTGTGTTTTCTCCGCTTCCGGAAATATTTGTGAAAGGCAGCGAAAGTTTTTTTGATTCATCGCCGTCAAGAACAAACAAAACTGAAGGCGAAGGGCTTTCGACAATCACATTTTCGTCAAGAGAAATTGTCGCCGTAATGACCGAGCCTTCTTTCAGATAAGTTTTTCCATCTTCGTCTTTTGTTCCGCCTGAAGTTGAAATCGAAATTTTTCCGTTTGGCGAAACCGCGTCTATCTGAATCTTTTTTGAATCAAAAGAGTTTGTCGCTCCAGACAATCCCGTTCCAGAACTTGCCGTTCCTTCCGATTCATCAGAAAGCGCGCCGATCACAACTTTGTCGCTTTCAAACGTGCCTGAATTGTTGTCGTCCAGCGGAAAACTGTCAAAAAGCTTTAATCCGTCTGAAATGTCGCCGTCCTGAACCGCATAAACAAAATGAATCGAAGTTGTTCCGCTTCCGCCTGAATATTCCGCGTAAAGCGCGTCGTTTTCAGAAATGTTTTTTCCGCCGCTTGTGTTTCTGACTCCTTTCAGTTTTAAACGCGGAATTGAGCCAGATGAAGTTCCGCCCGAAGACGAGCCTGAAGAATCATTTGCAATCTGAACAGTTTTGCTGAATGCCGCGACAATATCGATTTTCTCGCCTTTTTTGTATTTGTTCGACGCGACAGAAGAAATGCTTTTCAAGGCAGGAAGGTCGCTTATGACAAGCGTGTATTCCGCAAAATTTTCATTTCCGAAAATGTCTTTCGCGTAAAAACGGTATTTTGGCTTTATTCCGCTTCCGTTCAGGCTTTTCAGCAAATCAGATTTTATTGTCGCCTCATAATATCCGCTTTTTTTGTTGTAGCCGACATCAGAATATCCGCTGACAGAAGAAGTGATTTCTTCCGCAGGATTCAGGTCAACGCGCTCGATTCTGTAAGAAGAAGTTTCAATTTCAAGGCCGGAATCTTTTTCCGCGTAAAACTTAAGGGAAACGTCGCTTTCTTCCTGGACAATCTGCATATCCGAAATAGGCGAAACGCTGAAAATCGTCGGAGGCAAATCGTCTTTTGAAAGAGAATAATCCTGATAAAGCGATTTTCCGTCTTTTCTGGTGACTTTCACAAGGAAATATTTGTCCAAGGCTTTTTCATTGATTTCGCCGCCTTCGTTTACGGTTTCATTTTCGTTTCCCGCGTTTCCTGCATTTTCCGCAGAGAAAACAAAATCATTCAGCAAATCAAGCTCAAACGAAAATGAGCTTGTGTAAAATCCGTTCGTTTTTCCTTTTTCATAAAGCGGAACTGACCAAAGCTTAAGTCCGTCCTTTTCGCTCACGCGGTTTTTCGCCTTTGAAAGCGCGTCATGCGAAGAGTCCGTAACGATTGAATCCAGCCAAATTTTTGCAAGATTTTTATCCAAAGACGACGGAACCCAGACAAATTCAAGATAAGTGCATCCTGCGGAATCCAGAGCCTCGCCTTCTATCGTGATTTTATTGTTCTCATTCAGGACAGGAACTGAATTGTTTTTTGGCGAAGTGATTAATAAAATCGGCGTTGAATCGTCTGTAACGCGCACAGAAATTTCCGCTGTCACAGTTTTTTTATCAGAACTATTGTCCCAGCCGATTGCAAAAAGTTTCATTGTCTGCGCCTCGGACGAAGAGGTCAGGACAATATCGGTTTCCCGCTCTTTATCCGCCTTAAAATGAACCGCGCGTTTTGTCTTCGCCCCGGAATCGCCAGAATCATCAACTGAATCGATAAGAATCTGCGGATTTTCTTTTATTTCGTCCCAAAGCTCTTCATTTGTTTTTCCCGAAACAAGTTTTTCAGATTCAGTTCCCGAAAGAAGAACAAAATAAGCTTCAGAAAGAACATCATCGTCAAAGAAAGTAAGTTTTATCACATTGTTTATATGCTCGTTCAGACTAAGCTCGCCGGTCTCGGAATCAGCCTGAATCTCAGAACTTGTGACCAGAATGCGCGGAACATCGCTTTCCTGCCACCAGATAAACCAGCCGAGCTCAAGCTCAATCTCTTCTGCGGAATTTGAAGAAGGAAAATCGACAACATCTTCTGCATTGTAAAAAACCTGAAGATAATGTTTTCCGTCCGCAAGTTTCGGATTGCCTTCTGATAAAACATCTTCCGTGACATTAAATTTCGGAGCGTAATTGTTTTCCGAATTGGAATTTTCTATTTTTGCGACAAAATTTCCGTCCTCGTCTTTTATTATCACAGAAATCGCCTTGATTCCGTAAGTGTCGCTCGCGTTCGCGCAAAGCGTGAATCCGACATTCTGAGCCGCGTCCTTGTTTTCCGGCAGACTTAAATCAAGCGACTCAAGTTCTTCCTTTGATTTTAGATTATATTGGATTCCGTTCAGGTTTCTGTCGATGTACCATGCAGTCGCGACAGGCGCGCTTTCATCGACAAAAAGAGTCACCGTTTTTGAAGATTTTGAAGAATAATTTTTCGCTTCGTCCTCCGCGACAAAACGGATATAACACGAGCCTTCTTTCTCAAAATTAACCGTGAAATTCCAGACTGAGCCGGAAAGTTCCGCGTTCCCGATAAATGAATAGTTTTCCTCAGAAGCCCATTTTCGCTCCGCATAAACACGGGAAACGCCTTTGTTGTCATTTGCAGTTCCAGAAAAAGCAACCTGCTTTTTGCAGTAAACGCCGCCAGAAAGATTATCAACCGTTGTTTCGCCGCTTGTCATGCTTTTTAAATAAATCTCAGGCGCGTCAAGGTCGACGGATTCGCCCATTCCGACATCACATCCCGAAAGAAAACTGACGCAGACAAAACAGCAAAAGAAGCAAATAAAAAGAAAAGAACAGACTTTTTTCATAACAATGTTTTCTCCACGAAAAATTATAAGCCAGAAATTTCTAATCGTAAAGAAAAAAAATTAGAGCAATTGCAGAGTTTTATAAACCGCAAAAAAATTGTCTGAACTTCCACGAAAATCCGTGACAACAAAAAAATCGCGCAGACAAAAAAAAGACGCGCCGTAAAAGCACGTCCTTTTGATTTTCACATTGATTTTTGCATAAAAATCAACTTATTTCGCGCGTTCTACAAACGAACCGTCGCGCGTATCGATTACGATTTTCTCGCCGTCGTTTATAAAAAGCGGAACACGAACTTCGATTCCAGTGTCCAAAGTCGCAGGCTTCAAGGATTTTCCGGAAGTGTCGCCTTTAACTCCAGGTTCAGTGTAAGTGATTGTTCTTGTAACCTGAACAGGAAGCTCGATTCCGACAGGCTTTCCTTCGTAGAATGTAAGCTTGACATCAAGCTCATCTTCCGGAGTGATGTAGCCAGCGTAATCGCCAAGATTCTCTTTAGGAAGCTCAAACTGCTCGTAAGTCTCGTTGTCCATAAAAACATAAGTGTCGCCGTCGATGTAAGAAAGCTTTGTTGTGTGCGCGTCCAAATCAACTTCGTCAAATTTTTCGCCCGCGTCAATTCCCAAATCCATTGTGGATTTTGTGACAAGATTCTGAACACGAAGATTTGTAACCATTCCGGCCCGTCCAGAACGCTGACCAAGCATTTTCTGAACGATAAGAGGATTTCCCTCGTACATAAACGCTGTTCCAACTTTCAACTGTGATGTCATTAACATAAAATATAACCTCAACAATAATTTCGAATATTTTCTACTATTTTAATAATTTTTATACGCTTTATCAACATTCAACATTCCGAATGTTTTATCAGGGCGTTCCCTTTTGATGTTTTCTGCGAGTTTTCGAAGAAAACTCGGGAAGCAACCGTAGGTTGCGATCTTCGTGCCGCTTTTATCCCTGACGCGTTTTCCTAAGAAAAGTTTCAAATCAAATCAAGAACTTCATCGACATCTTTTAAAAGCCTTTCCTTCAGTTCGGATTTTAAAGTTTTCCCGTAGATTTTTTCAAAATTGTCTTTCACATTCTGAGGAGAAGAACGCTCGTAAAAAAGAGTTGAAACAGGAATGTCCAGCGCATCCGCGATTTTATCGATTGTCTCCGCCGAAGGAAAACGCTCACGAGCCTCCATGTCGCCGATATAAGAAGTGCTCATTCCGATTTTTTCCGCAAGTTTCTCCTGCGTCAAGCCCGATTGCTTTCTGTAAAATTTTAAATTCTGGATAAAAATGTGGCGGATTCCCATGCGAAAATTATCAAGCAATTCAAATCGGTTTTTTATTCGTTATAAACCAATTTTATATAAAAATTTGACAAATCTTGTGTTTAAGTGCAGAATTGTATCAACTTAAACACAAGAAATTCAAACTTCTTGCAAAAAACTGATTTATATCGGAGGATTTTCTATGAAAATTGGAGACCGATTGATTCATTTCATCATCGTTTCTTCCGTCCTTTTATCAAGTTTGACCGGCTGCGCGACAACTTCTGTAAAAGGCTCGGGAATTAAAGGCAAACCAGCGGCTGTGAAAACAGGAAAACGGATTATCGCGGATTATCAAGGCGCGACTTTAGGAAAAGAAATTCCGCTTTGGGTTGAGCAGCTAGTCGAAGGACAATATTCACAGCAAGTTCTTTCAGAATCAATGCCCGGACTTGAAAACAAAAAAGTCTTCGTGACAATCGGCCGCGGCGACAATCTTGAATTTGTCCGAACCTGGAACGATTTGGTTGACATAGAAACAGAAGTCGCAGGAACTTTGGAACGCGTCGCTGGAAAAACTGTTCAAGCCGAAATGAAAGGCAATTCTTCCTCAAAAGGAAACAGAACTGATTCCGCCGAATTAGAACGCACGCTGAACATGTACAGAGCATCGCTTGTAAATGTCCGTCTAAGCGGACTTGAACGAATCGCAAGTTATTGGCTTGAAATTCAAGTTCTGGAAAAAAAGAAAGTCGTTTCAGATTATTACGAGTATTATTCGGTCTGGGCGATGGACGAAAATCTTTTTGAACGGCAACTGGAAGAAGCAATGTCTAGAATCGAAGAAACCTCAACAGAATCTCAGCAGCTAAAAAACATCGTAAGCAGAAAACTTTCTGATTCAGTCGCGATTTCAAACGATGAAAACGTAATAAGTTCCGCCGATGTTTACGTCATACAAAACTAAAATTTTCGCTTGCACGGCGCAGACTTTTATTTTGCTCTGTATTTTTATGAATGTCGGCTGCGAAAGCTCAAAAATCAGAGAGCCGAAAAATAATGAAGTTCCGCTTTGGACAAGCTACGAAACAATAAATCAGGTTTTTCCAGAAGAAGATTTCATTGCGCGGATCGGATTTGACGAGACAGCGGATTTTGCAAGACTGAATGCGGACTCTGAGCTTTCGACATATTTTTCCGCAAAGATTGAGAACGCGGTTTTTGCTTCAGAAAATTATGTGAAGCAAAATGATGAAACTTCTGTTCAAAGACAAATTTCAAAAAACATTTCGCTTGAAGGAAATTCTGAGCTTTTTGCATTGCGCCACACAGATTCATATTTTGACAAAAAACGCGGAACTTTCATTGTCTGCGCCTACATAAACAGAAAAGAAGCGTGGAATTTGATTGAGCCAAAATTAAATTCAATTTCAAAGGCGATAAATTCTTTGTATTCGGAAAGCCAAAAACAGGACGAAAACTTTTTCAAAATTATTCAAGTCAATTCCGCTTTGAAAAAATCAGAAGAATTCTACAAACTTTATTTTCTTGCGGAAGGAATTGTTCCACAAAAAGCAAAACAATTTTACACAACTCAAGAAATAATCCGGAACGCGGAAAACGAAAGCGTAAGACTAAAGCAGAAGTCAGTGATTTTTGTAAATGTTCAAGGCTATGACTCCGAGCGGATAAAAACCAAAGTTTCAGAAGTTCTTTCAAAAAACGGATTTTCAGTTTCGGATTTCAGACGCGATTCAGATTTGGCCTGTTCTGTGAATGTGAATATGAACATAGAAATTTCAGAAAACGGCGGATTTTTCGTCTGCTATCCGAAGATTTCTCTTTCTGTAAAAACAGCGGAAGGAAAAACGATTTCGTCTTTTGCAAAAAGTTTTGAAAAAATCGCGTCGTACACAAAAGAATCGTGCAGCCGGATGGTCTTTTCAAAGATTGAAAATGAACTTGAAGAAAATTTTATCAGCCAAAATGTCGATTTTATGAAAACCGGCATTTGAATTATCAAAAATCGCGGTGATTGAGATTCTGGAAATCACCATATCAGGATTTAGGCAGGCTCAATCACAACAAAACAGCGAGGACAATATGAAAGTAAGAAAAATATTTTTTGCAATTCTTCTTGCAAACGGATTATGTTTTGCGGCAACAAAGACGAATTCCCTTGACGAAACAATAAATGAAGTCAGCAAGGAAATCGCTTCTCGTTCAGAAAGAAAAGAGATAATCGCGGTCCTGAATTTCACTTCCGAAACAGAAGAAATGAGTTCTTACATCAGCAATAAACTCATCGAAAAAATCTTTGAAAACACAAGCCTTCAGGTTGTGACGCGGCAAAACATGGACAAAGTTGAAAAAGAGCTGAAATTTCAGAGCAGCGGACTTGTAAGCGACTCAACTGCTCTTTCGATTGCGGAACGGCTTGGCGCGCATAAAATCATTTTCGGCTCGCTTGAAGAGCTGGACAACAAATATTCCCTTCAAGTGAGAATGCTCGATGTGAAAAGCGCGTCTTATTCTCTCTTTAAAAGCTACGAAATTTCACGTTCGTCAAAAACAGAACAGCTTTTGCATCACGCGGCGACAATTTACAAATCTTCGATTGGATTCATTCTTGAGGCAAACAAAAATTCGATTTCAGTTGTTTCTCCGGCTATAGGAATTTCATTTGACTACAGTTTTTTAAGAAAGTTTTCGCTCGGAATAAAAACTCTGGTCAGCTACGATTTTTTTGAAAAGGACAATTCGATTTACGCGATTGAACCGCTTTTGTTCGCGCGCTGGTATGCGGTTTCGCCAAGCGGAGAGCCAAGCGCGGGACTTTTTCTTGAAACACAAATCGGCCCGGAAATTCTTCTTGTGAATTCAAATATGAATGCAAGCGTCAGCATCGGCGGAAAAATCGGATTCAGAATTCCGAACGGAAATTTTTATCTTGAACCTTTTTTGCGCGGCGGTTATCCGTACATTTTTGGAGCAGGAATAAACGCAGGATTCAGGTTTTAGATTTTGGTTTCAGACGCTGATTTTTCAGAACATCGAAAATCAGATTTTAGATTCGGAATAAAAAGATTTGCAGAATAATATTTGCGAGGTGATTTTATGAAAAACATCAACAAGATGATTTCAGTTTTTTTGGCGACACTTTCATTTTTGTTTTCATTTCTGTTCGCTGCTTGCGACAATCCGCTTTTTATAAAAGCGACAGGACTTTACGAAGTGACTTTTTCCACGAACGGCGGAACTTCAGTCGCTTCATTCAGAACTGACAAAATCAAAGAAGAACCTTTTACGTCCCGTTCTGAATACACATTTTCCGGCTGGCACAAAACTTCTGACTTCAGCGACGAAAGCGTGAAATTTCCGCTAGAAATAACAGAAGACACAACTTTGTACGCAAAATGGCTTCAGGAATTTTCAGTGACTTTTGAAACAAACGGCGGAGACAAAATCGATTCGTACAAAACTGGAATTATTCAAGAAAGTCCCAACACAAGCAGAACGAATTATATTTTCGCAGGATGGTTTTTGAATTCTGACTTCAGCGGAAACCAGATTAATTTTCCGTACAATGTGACAAAACCTTTAACGCTTTACGCAAAATGGATTCCAACTTATCTGGCGACTTTTGAATGCGGAGGCGGAAGCGAAATCTCTTCTTACAGAACAACAGCGATTTCTTCCAGCCCGGAAACAAAGCGCGACGGATTCACGTTTGCAGGCTGGTATTTAGACGACGGATTCATAAGAAAGGCGAATTTTCCGTTCACGCTTGAAGCGGACAAGACATTTTACGCAAAGTGGCAACAGGTTTACAAAGTAAGTTTTGTTACGAACGGCGGAACTTCTGTTTCTGCATTGCAAACTGGATATATTGCAAGTTCTCCTGCTACAACAAAAACTGACTGTGGCTTTGGCGGATGGTATTCAACTGAGGATTTTTCTGAGGGGACACAGATTGAATTCCCATACACCGTGACAAGCGACATAACGCTCTATGCAAAGTGGATTGCGGTTCAATGCACAATAACATACTACGCAAACGGCGCAACTGGCGGAACTGTGCCAGAGAGCACGACAGTTGACAAGGGCAGCGCTTACACAGTCTTGGGCAACACTGGCAATTTGGAAAAAACAGGTTACGCTTTTACAAAATGGAACGCCCGCGCAGACGGAATAGGAAGCAGCTACAGCGCAGGAAGCACAATCACTGTTACCGGCGACATCTCGCTATACGCGCAGTGGGGAAAGGACTACACTTCCTGGGAAAATGACGACAGCAGAACATCAATGGTGTATGTTGGTGACGGAACCTTCTCTCAAGGCGGAAGCCACGATGTGACGCTTTCAGGGTTCTATATTGCGCAGTATGAGACAACCTATGAGCTATGGAAAGAAGTTAGCGCATGGGCTTCTGCGCAGGAAAATGACTGGAATGTAGGCTCTGCGTACAAGGGCGTTACAACAAACGACAGCTACACTGACTGGGAGCCTGCGACAAATGTTTCCTGGTATGAGGCGGTCACCTGGTGCAACGCCTACAGCGAGATGAAAGGCCTTACGCCTTGCTATTACTCTGATTCTTCATACAAAAATGTCTACAGGGATTGTTCTTCTGCGGGCTATGTATACTGGAACAAGAGCGCAAACGGCTACCGCCTGCCTACAGAGTCGGAGTGGGAATATGCGGCAAAGGGCGGGCCGAGCCAGAAGGCGTACACCTACAGCGGAAGCAACACGGTTGGTGACGTGGCCTGGTACTCAGGCAACAGCGGGAGCGAGACCCACCCTGTAGGAACAAAAAAAGCGAACAGCCTCGGCATCTACGACATGAGCGGCAATGTGGCTGAGTGGTGCGGAACATCGTATTACTCATATTCGAGCGACGCGCAGACAAATCCGAATTATTGGACGCATTATTATTCGGAGTTTTATCATCCGATTTATCGCGGCGGCTCTTGGTATTTGAGTTCGACTTATGCAACTGTGACAGCTAGAGATTATTACAGTTATGGAACTTCTAGCTCCAGTTATATCGGTTTCCGTATTGCACGCAATGCGGAATAAAGTTAGCAAAAGAACGTTATGCTGAAAAACAAGCCCGTCGCGGCTTTCTGCATCTCGTTTTTTATAAACAATTTTTTTCTGTAGGAGGAAAAATTATGGACATTATTGAATTAATCAAACAAAATGTAAAAGTCGGAGATGTTCTTCAAAATCCAGGCGAAGGAACATCGACTATAATTTCATTCACTGAAACTTCCATTCGTTATCAGCGAGGAAACAGTGATATTCCTTTAAAATATGAAGCAATTGAATCTGCTTACGCTGAATTCAAGGGAAAACGAGTTTCATCATCTGATTTGGAAAATTTTGGCAGGGAATTTTCAGCAGAAACACATCACTGCAATGCAACATTTTTTCTTATGCTTATGAATCAATGCGGACTTGCAAAAGACGGAGTCCAAGGTGAAGGGTTAGCAGGCAAGCCGTTCTACATCAATTTGCTATAAAACTGCTTAATAAAACAAGCCTGCCGAATAATCTGCTTTAATTCACTTTTTGCTCCTATTCGGCAGACTTGTTGCAATTGGCAGATTGTTCAAAAAAATCTGGTTTGAACTCAAAAAAATCCGCCTTTCCTCACCATTCAACAACCAAACAATCCAAAACATCAAAAATAGTGCAGTTCAAGCCTTCAAAATCTCTAAAATAGTGCAGTTTTTATCGACAAACGAATATATAATTGTCAACACACTTCAAACCGGAAATTTTTTCGCCCCGAAAAATTTTCAAAACTATTCTGCATGTTCCTGCAGAATCTCAAAAACAAAGTCCAGCAAATGCTCCGCAAAGTCGCCGTTCTTTACAAGCGACTCGGAAAACGATTTGAATCCGGCGCAAAGAGAAGCGTATTTCTGCAAAAACGAATCCAGGACGTTTTCCACTTCCTCTGGCGGAACGTCATCCGCATTGTAAATTTGCCAGCATTTCTGCAAAACACAAAAATCGTCCGCGGAAAAATGCGGCTTCATCTGTTCAAGCAAAGCGTTCACTTTCACAAGCTGATATTCTTCGCTCTGAGGATACGCGTGCCAGACAAACGGAACTCCGGAAAGACAAGCGCGGCTCAGACTGTCTTCTCCGCGGACAAACAAAAGCGGCGAATCAAAAAGAAGCGAATCCCATTCGGTTTGCGGAAGAAAGGGCAATTCTTTCAGAAGAAACGGAAATGTTTTTTCTGTTTTCAGAAGCGTTTTCTGCGTTTTCAGAAATGCTTTCTGCGTTTTCAATTCACAATTCGCGTTTCCAATTCCTGTTTCGTCATTCCTGTTTTCTGTTTCATAACTGCACGCTTTCTTGAATGAATCAAATCCTGCTCCGCGCGCCAAAAGAATGTTCAAGTTTTTTCCGTTGCTTTCAAGCATTTTTCCGAACTTTGCAAGCGAACGGACGACAGGCGAATAATCTCGCGGATAGCCGAACATAATTGCGCTGAAAATCTCGGGTTCAACATTCCTATTTCCTGATTCCGAATTCCTATTTAAAACAAGTCCGCCGGTTTTTTCCGTGAATCCGGGCATAAAGTTCACTTTCTGAACACGCGCACTTCTTGTAAGGCTTTTCAGTTTGTGGAAAGTTTCCGCGTAAGGTTCGGCAGTCAGATAATCAATCATGATTATGTTCACGATGTTCGGAACTTTTTCTGTAAAAAGCAGATTTTCAAGCCATTCGGGACGGCCGCACTGAAAACATTCAAGGATAATCTGAGGAGGATTTTTCCTGAACTCGGCAAGGCAAACCGAATCCGCGTTCCAGTTGAAAATCTTCAAGCAAGCCTCAGTTTTCTCCGCATTTTTTTCTGTGTTTTTTGCCGCGTCGATTTTCGGCTCGTTGATTTTCTGTTCGTTGATTTTCTGTCCAGCGATTTTTCCAGAATCAGTTTTCTGTCCATTGAAGCTCAGGCTGATTTTCTGCGAATCGAGTTTCGGATTTATTTTCGGCTCTAAAAGCGAAAACGATTTCAGATTGTCCGCAACAATCCGAAGATTTAGGGAACAATCCGAGGTTTTTGGGGCGTTGCCGCTAAAAGAAAACAAAACATCGCTTTCCCCATTGCATAAATTCGTAAGCGCGCGCGCAAGTCTGTAGACAAATCCGATGTCGCCAAAATTATCGACGACTTTGCACAAAATCGTGATGTCAAGCGTCTGCATTTTCACTTCCCTGATTTTTGTTTTCCGGAAGATTTTGAATTATTTCGACCCAGGAACGGATGTCTTTTCTAGAAACATCAAGCCCGAAATCTGAAAAAATTTCATCAATGCAGCCAACAGCGATTTTTTCAGGAATTTTTTCGTCCGTACATTCGATTTCAAGATATTTCAGTCCGTTCACAATCTCAAGCTCGGCGTGGAAGAGAACAGAATTCTGTGAAGGCGAAAATGTTTTTTCTAAAGGCGGATCGGATTTTCGGCAAAACGGAACATTTTCCCGATTCGACAGAACAGGTTCTTGTTTTTGAACAGAATCTTTATCCTGAACGCAAAATCCGTTTTCATGCTCCACAAAAAAACTGAAGCTCGTTTTCTCTTTTGAAAACCATTTTTCAAAACGCGTCGCCTTGAAAAAATTCCTTAAAACTTCCGGATTTTCAACAAGAGTTTCGTCCTCGCAGTTTATTTCTGTTCCGTTCTCAAACCTTTTGTTTTTTATCGTGAAGAACGCTTTTTCTTCCGTGAGATTTTCTTTCGCAGCATTTTTTTCACTTGCGGAAATATTTTCCGTTTCCGAATCAGATTTTTTCGCCGGCGTAAATGCATTTTCCGTCGCAGAAGATTTTTTTGTATTTTGATTCCGCGACTTTGTTTTTTCAAGAAATTCATTCACTTCGCTGATTTTTTCAAAGCGTTTTCCATTCAGTTCGTCAGCATTTTCCGATTTTTCCGTCCTAAGCCGAATCACGCGAGGCTCGTTCTTCTCTCGTTCTAGCCTGTCCTCAAACTGAGAAAAATATTCGTCAGTCTTAAAAAGAATCTCTAGATTTTCCGCACGGATTTTCTGATTTTTCTCCGAAATCAAAATTCGGTTCAGGATTTTCAGGAACTCGTCGTCGGTCAGATGAATTTTCGCTTCGATTTCGCGTTTCATATTCAAATTATAAGCCAAAACGCAAAATATTGAAATCTTGCACTTTCCTCTTTATACTCGTATTCAGATTATCAGAACATTTGATTCATAATTTATGAGAAACTGGAGAAAACGATGGAAAAACTTAAAATTCTTTTGGCAAAAGGCAGAATCTACGAATCTGTCTACGAACTTTTAAACGATGTTGGCATTTCAATCCATCTTCCAGAGCGAACATATTTTCCGACAACAAACCAGGACGATTTGGCTTTTCAAGTTGTAAAGCCGCAGATTACAAGCGCGCTTCTTGCTCAAAACAAAGCGGACGTTGGATTTTCAGGAAAAGACTGGGTTTATGAAAACGGAGTTGAAAACGAAGTTGTAGAAATAATGGATTTAGGTTTTGATCCAGTAAGAATCGTTGCCGCAATTCCAGAAACAAAAGATTTTGATTCGCTTTTAAATGGAAAAACAACTCTTACAATCGCAACTGAATACGAATCTTTAAGCAAAAAATGGATTGAAAACAAAAAAATCAATGGAACAATTTTTAGAACTTGGGGAACGAGCGAAGGTTTTGTCCAGGACAGCGAAGATTCGCTTGCGCAAGTTTTAATCGACAACACTTCAACAGGCTCAAGCCTTAAAGCAAACCGACTTAAAATCGTTGACACTTTGATGGAATCTTCAACAAGAATGTACGCATCCAAAGCGGCGTTTGAAAATCCTTCAAAAAAACAGAAGATTCTTGAACTCAAAATGCTTTTTGAAGCGGTCCTGGCGGCAAGAAGCAGAGTTATGCTTGAAATGAACGTTTCTAAAGCGAACTTTGACAATCTTATAAAAGGAATTCCAAGCATGAAAAGCCCGACAGTTTCGCCGCTTTTCGGAAACGATGGCTACGCTGTAAAAATCGCTGTCAAGAAAAGCGAAGTTCCAACTCTTCTTCCAAAACTTCAAAGTCTTGGTGCGACAGACATTCTTGAATACGAACTAAGAAAAGTAATTTTGTAAGACAAATGGCAAGTTTTATGAATTTGAAAAAATTGTCTGAGCTTCGCGAAAAAGCCGTTTTTGCTACGCGTGGTGCACGTTGTAAAGAAATTATAAACGGCTGCTTCGCAACCTCAACGTGCAAACGCTCGCAAAATCCGTTTTTTCGCGACGTTTAAACAGTTTTTCCTGATTTATAAAAAAACTTGATATTCATCTTTACAACCGCAGAAGGAGAAACGAAAATGGCACGAATTGCAACAGTTGAACGACAAACTGGCGAAACAAAGATTTCGCTCACATTAAATCTTGATGGAAAAGGTATTTGCAATGTAAAAAATCCAATCGGCTTTTTTGACCATATGCTTAAAAGTTTCTGCAAGCACGGTCTTTTCGATTTAAGCGGAGAATTAAAAGGCGACCTTGAAGTTGACCAGCATCATTTGATTGAAGACACAGGAATCGTTTTAGGAATGTGCTTTGCAAAAGCGTTAGGCGACTGCGCAGGCATTTTCCGCTCCGGTTTTTTCATTTATCCGATGGACGAATCTCTTTTGCAGGCTTCTGTTGATTTTGGCGGACGACCTTATCTTGTATGCGATGCAAAACTTTCCGGAATTCCGCTTGTTTCAATCGGGCAAGACGGAAAAGAAGCAAGTTTCCAGACAGACTGCTTTGAAGATTTCTGGCAAGCATTTGTAAACAGCGCGCAATGCAATCTTCACTTGGACACAATCCGCGGACGAAGCGACCATCACAAAATGGAAGGACTTTTCAAAGCGGCGGCAAGAGCAATTCGTTCCGCAGTTGAAATTGACGCAAGACGCGAAGGCGCAATTCCTTCAACAAAAGGCGTTATTGGAAATTGACAATTGTTTGCAAATCTTGCGTATTGAAATAAATGCGGCTGTTTTGTATTTTGAACAAAAATCGCCACACGGATTCGGGAAATCTAACGATTTCCCTTTTTTTGTTTCAGAACATTGCAACAAATTATCACATATAAAAAAAGGGGCTGTCTAAAAAGAATGAAATGCGGTGGTTGAGTTTATCGAAACCACCATATATAGCACTTAGGTCATTTCGACAGGCTCAATAACCACTGTGACTTAAACTTATTAGACAGCCTCAAAATCCGTGTGACAATTATTATAAATTGTAAGTTTCGCCGTATTTCACGACTTCCACATTTGGAAATCCGTTTTCCTTCAAATGGTTTGTAAAAAACTCTTGCGCGTCGTGTTCGCCGTGAACCAAGTAAATCTTTTTAAGGCGACTTGTATCAATCGATTTTAGCCATTCTGTCATTTCGCTGTAATCAGCGTGCGCGCTGAATGCGTTTATCGTCTGGACTTTCGCGCCGACTTTGTACATATCGCCTAAAATCCTGACTTCTTTTTCGCCGTCGCGGATTCTGCGTCCCAAAGTGTTTTCCGCCATATAGCCGACAATCAGAATTGTGTTCCGTTCGTTTCCGATTTCGTTCGCAAGATGATACAAAACTCGTCCAGCCTCGCACATTCCGTCCGCGGAAATTATAATCATCGGTCCTTCTTTCTTGTTCAGCGCTTTTGACTCTTCAACGCTTGTCGTGTACGAAAGCGAGGCGAACCCGAACGGATTTTTATGATGCTTCAAGAAGGCTTCGTTCACAGAATCGTCGTAACATTCAGGATGAACTCTAAAAACGCTTGTCGCGTTCGAAGCCATCGGAGAATCAACATAAATCGGAACAACCGGAATTTTTCGCTGGTCAGTAAGAAGATGCAAATAAAACACAAGCTCCTGAACCCGTTCAATCGCAAAAGACGGAATTATGATTTTTCCTTTTTTGGCGCAAGCCTCGCGCACAACTTTCTGAAGTTCCTTCATTGCGAATTCTTTGTTCTCGTGAAGCCGGTTTCCGTAAGTGCTTTCCATTACAATATAATCCGGAGCCGGAAAATCTGTTGCAGGCGGACGGATTATCGGCTTTTCCTTCCGCCCGATGTCGCCTGTGAACAGAATCCGTTTTTCCTTGTTCCCGTCCTGAATCGTAAGATTTGCGAACGCCGAACCTAAAATGTGTCCTGCATCAAAAAATTCAAGCTTCACGTTCGGCGCGATATACATCTGTCTGTTGTACGAAACCGAAATAATCTGGTTCGCGCAGCGGACAACATCTTCTTCCGTGAAAATCGGTTTCCAGCTGAACTTTTCGCCTTTTTTCCTTGCCTGTTTTCCCAAGAATTCCGCATCGCGGGCCTGAATCCGCGCGCTGTCCATCATCACAAGGTTCGCAATGTCGCGTGTCGCCGGCGTCGCGTAAATGTTTCCGCGGAAACCTTTCTTTCCCAAAACAGGAAGAAGTCCGCAGTGGTCGTAATGTCCGTGAGTAAGAACGACTGTCTCAAGTTTGTCCGCCTCGTAATCAAAATTCCTGTTCTTTTCGTCCGAAAGCTTTCGTTTTCCCTGAAACGCTCCGCAGTCAATCATAATCTGCTTTCCGTTTGATTCAATTATATGCTTTGAACCTGTAACTTCCTCTGCCGCTCCCAATGAATAAAGTTGAATTGCCATATTTTTTTGTCCTTTTGTCTTTGAAAATTATGTACAAACTCGCCAGCAGGCCAGAGCTTCCGCATTATAACCAGTTTTAATAAAAAAATAGTTTTTTGGTCGCGTAGCGAGTGGTCAAAACCGCACAATATTGTGCTACATGCTAGT
>CAZSHF010000026.1:0-28602 GCA_964606655.1 uncultured Treponema sp. | reverse complement strand
ATCCGTCCGCGCCGCAGTCAATCACATCGTTCATAAACTGCATGAAATACGCCTGAAATTTAGGATTTTCTGTGTTCACGTCAGGAAGTCCGCCCATTGAATAAGTTGTGCACTGAATACGGTCCGCGTAGTTTGTGATTCCGCGCTCCGCGTTCGCGTGGTACATTTCGTCCATTCCGCCGACAGCATCGATAAAATCCTGCTTGATTTCAGATTTTCTAGGCGTTGTATGGTTCGGAAGAACATCGACTATGATTCCTATTCCGAACTCCTCAGCCTTTCTGCACATGCTTATAAAATCGTCGCGTGTTCCAAGCTGATAGTTTCCGATTTTCCAGTCGGTCGGCTGATAATGGTAATACCATTTTCCTGTCACATCCGCGCCCAGCAAATCAAGTCCGCCGTAATCGCCTTCAAGGCAAGTGTTTACAGGAGAAGGCTGAACCGCAGTGAATCCCGCTTCCGCAATTTCAGGAAGTTTTTCTTCAATCGTCTTGAATGACCAGCAGAACGCGTGAAGAATCGCTCCGTTTTTTATGCTTTCTTTTGTCTGCGAAAAAACCGCGCCACAAAGAAAAGCAAATGCAAAAATACTAAAAATTATCTTTTTCATAGCCAGTATTTTAACACATAAAAAAAAGGCAGTCCAAAAATTTCGGACTGCCTTTCGATTTTAAACCTTGAAGGTTCTTTTATCTGCTTAAATATGAACAGACAAGCTGACCCATTTTTTTAGTTCCTGCAAGTTTTCCTGCTTTCTTGCATTCGTCAAGCTTGTCTCCTGCAATGTCTTTGCATCGCCATCCGTCGTTCAGAACTTCCGCGACCGCTTTTTCAATTGCCTTTGCTTCTTTTTCAAGTTTGAAATCATAACGAAGGAGAAGCGCCGCGCTTAAAATAGTTGCAAGAGGATTTGCGATGTCAAGTCCGGCGATGTCAGGCGCAGAACCGTGAATCGGCTCGTAAAGTCCAGGTCCTGTTCCGTCTCCGATGCTAGCCGAAGCAAGCATTCCGATGCTTCCTGTAATCTGGCTCGCCTCGTCAGAAAGAATGTCGCCGAACATATTGCTTGTGACAATCACATCGAACTGGCGAGGATTTTTCACAAGCTGCATTGAAGCGTTGTCAACGTAAAGTCCGTTCAGCTCAACATCAGGATATTCCGGTTTCAGCTCGTCCGCGATTTTTCTCCAGAGCTGGCTTGAAACAAGAATGTTTGCCTTGTCGACCAAAGTAAGCTTTTTGTTTCTTCTTTGCGCAAACTCAAATCCAAGGCGCAGAATCCGTTCGATTTCAGGACGGCTGTATTTTTCTGTGTCCCATGCGACATCTCCGCCCTCGCTTGTTCCGCGTTCTCCAAAATAGATTCCGCCGGTAAGCTCGCGGACGATTAAAATGTCAATTCCCTCGCCTGCGATTTCGTCTTTCAAAGGACAGGCGGATTTCAGCTGAGGCCACATAACCGCCGGACGGAGATTCGCGTAAACTTTAAGTCCGCCGCGAAGCCCAAGAAGCGCTTTTTCAGGACGGAGCTCAGAAGGAAGCGTGTCCCATTTAGGTCCTCCGACCGCGCCCAAAAGACATGAATCCGCCTTTTTGCAGATTTCAAGCTGGTCTTCAGGAAGCGGCTTTCCGAATTTATCGATTGCAGAGCCGCCTGCAAGCACATTCTGATAATTGAATTTGTGTCCGAATTTTTTTGAGACAACTTCAAGAACATTCACCGCTTCTTGAACAACATCAGGTCCGATTCCGTCTCCGGGAATCAGCGCGATTGTTTTTTCCATAATTTATCACCTTTTATTTTGATTTGCTCAAATGTTGAGTTTTTAGACAACCGGACGATTCAGGCTGATTGTTCGGTTTCATTAATAATATCGAAAAATCCGTTTCTGTAAAACTGGTTGCGGAATTCTTTATATGGCTTCCGCATTATAATTTCCATAAAGAAACTGGGAACGGGAGCGAAGAAACCAGAAAAATATTTTTTTCAAAACTCAACATCCGTTCTATTTAATCATGGTTTCAAAAGGATTTTCAGAACTGTAACGCTCGCGGAGCTTTGGCTTTTCAATTTTTCCTGTCGCATTGCGCGGAACAGGAGCGAAAATTATTTTCCTAGGACGCTTGTACTTCGGAAGCTCAAGGCAGAATGAGTTCACCTCATCTTCTGACAAAGAACAGCCTTGCTTCACTTCGATTACAGCCGCGGAAATCTCTCCAAGACGCTTGTCCGCAAGTCCGATTACAGCGACATCTTTAATCTGATTCATCTTATGGAGAAAATCTTCAATCTGAACCGGATAAATATTTTCTCCGCCAGAGATAATCACATCTTTTTTTCTGTCGACAAGCCAGATAAATCCGTCCTTGTCTTTCATCGCCATGTCGCCGGTGTAAAGCCAGCCTTCAGAATCCAGAACTTCTTTTGTCGCTTCAGGATTCTTGTAATACTCGACCATAACGCCAGGGCCTTTCACACAAAGCTCGCCGACTTCGCCTTGCGGAACTTCTTTTCTGTCCTCGGAAACAATTTTCACTTCCCAGCCAAAACCCGGAATTCCGATTGAGCCGATTTTCTCGTCGTGTCCGACTCCAAGATGAACACACCCAGGCCCGATGCTTTCAGAAAGTCCGTAATTCGTGTCGTAATCATGATTCGGAAAATATTTTTTCCAGTCTTCGATAAGTTTTTTCGGAACAGGCTGCGCTCCGATATGCATAAGATGCCACTGAGAAAGACTGAAGCTTTGAACATCAAACTCGCATCTGTCAAGAGAATCAAGAATATCCTGCGCCCAAGGAACTAAAAGCCAGACGATTGTGCATTTTTCGTCGCTGACCGCCTTTAAAATCACATCGGGTTTTGTTCCTCGAAGAAGAACCGCTTTGCTTCCGCTTAGCAAAGAGCCGAACCAGTGCATTTTCGCTCCTGTGTGATAAAGCGGCGGAATGCAAAGAAAAACATCGTCTTTTTTCTGTCCGTGATGATTCTGCTCGACTTTTGCCGCGTGAACCAGTGCCTTGTGCTTGTGCAGAATCGCTTTCGGAAAGCCAGTTGTTCCTGAAGAAAAATAAATCGCCCCGTAATCATCGTCTGAAATTTCAATTTCAGTGTTCTGGCTTGAATAATTCATCACAGACATAAAATAATTCTCGCTGAAAGTCGGGTTTATTCCTTCGCCGACATAAATCAGAAGCCTGTGCGAAATGATTTTGTCGCTTATCGCTTCCATCCGCCCGATGAATTCCGGCCCGAAAAACAGGACAGAAATATCGGCAAGTTTCACGCAGTATTCGATTTCGTCGCTTGTGTAACGGAAATTAAGCGGAACTGCAACCGCTCCTGTCTTCAAGATTCCAAAGTAAATTGGAAGCCATTCAAGGCAGTTCATCAGAAGAATTCCGACTTTGTCGCCTTTTCGGATTCCGCGTTCAAGAAGATAATGCGCGCAGCGGTTCGCCTTTTCGTTGAAAATATGCCAGGAAATTTCACGTCTGTAAGGAAGATTCGGCTCTGGCTGAGTCAAATCAAAATCTTTCCAGGTAATCCGCATTGTTTCGCGCACTTCAGGATTCCGCTCGACAAGAGCGACATCGTTCGGAAACTCAAGAGCGTTCCGTTCAAGAAAATAAGTAATCGGCATTTTGTAAAACCTTCGCAATTTCAGAATTGTCGTGAAGATATTTTAGCCTAAATGCCGATTTTTATGAATATTAATAAGCCAAGGCAAATCTTATTGACAATAATTTTACGGCGGTTTAGTTTTTTATTGATTATGATAAAAAATCCTGTTTTCTGTTCAGTCTTTCTGTTTTTTCTTGCGTTTCCGGTTTTTCCTCAGAACAGCGGTTCTGAAAGCCGTGGGAATTCTCAATCTTATATTGAACCAGAAATTCAGGTTCAGTCTGATTTTCAAGAGGAAAATTCCGCTCAGCCTGAAAAAACATCCGAGCCGGAATCAGTTCAATCAGAGCGGAGTGAAAATTCCAGCGGAACTTCAGAAGGCTTTCTTTTCAGGCGGAAATTCGACAATGAATTTTACCTTCAGACAAATTTTTCGCTTTCGGGCGGTTACAATTTCACAAGCAGGGAAAACTATCCGTTCGCAAAACTCAATGTCGACATTGTTGAAGCATGGTTCGGAAGGCTCGGCGTAGGTTCTGTCGCAGGAATCACATTCGGCTTCAATCCTGAAAAAACAAATATCTTAATAACGCAGATGATTTGTCCCGGACTGAACTTTTCCTGGGATCTGGGGCTCGGCATTTATGTTTCGGCGGGCGTGAATATGCTCTGCACTTGGCATTATTTCAGAGAGACAAAGACAACAGAATCATTCACAGTTTCCACTTCCGGCGGAAATGCGGTTCTTCAAAAAACGGCTTCAACTACAGAAAACACGACAACACTACGAAGCTACGGACTTTCTGTTCCGATTCGGTTCAGGTACGCGTTCAACAGGCACATCGCGCTTTACGGAGAATACAATTTTTCCGCATATCCTTGGATTTCAGTCTCGACCGCGAAAAGTCCCGACTGGATTTTTGAGAACACTTTGAACGCGGGAATTTCGTTTTCAATTCCAATCAGGTTTTAGGAGCGAGCTTTGAAAAAATACCTTTTCCTTTCATTTATTGTTTTTGCAGCAGGATTTTTTTCCGGCTGCAGCTTTACAGATTCACAATGGGGCTCGTACTCGACAAGCTCAGGCGCGACAAGAAAGAACAACGCGAATATTTCTTCATATTACGACCAAAACGGAAAAAAACTCGGCATAAAACTGAACTTTATTGTCGTCCTTCCATCTGTTGAAATTCCAGAGGAAATCGCTGGCGAAAAAGTTGTCGCCTTGGATTTTTCTGATGTCGCATCGAAAACCTCGACGACAAGCATAAGTTTTCCTGATTCTGTAATCGAATTTTCAGGGCTGAACGGTTTTTCTTCTCTGCAAACCCTGAGGCTTTCAAAAAATCTGTTTTCGATAGAACAAGACGCGTTTCCAAACACTTCAAGTTTCAGGACAATGATTCTTCCGTCAGAAACTCCGCCTGAAATTCCGAACAGGCTTTTCGGAGACGCCTCGTCAAGCGCGGCTTTTCCGAATCTTTCAATTTATGTTCCGCAAGCAAGCCTTGACTCTTACATAAACGCAGAAAACTGGTCTGACTACCAGACAAAACTTAAAGGCTACACAGAAAATTAGGCTGAAATTCCAAATGTCGATTTTCTTTGCGGACAACGCCTGCTAAACCGCCACACTTTTTGATGAACGCGGAAGCCGTTTTTCAAACAGGAATCTTGCCGGGAGAGCATTTCTGCATAGTTTTATAAAACTCGGCATTTGAGGCGAAATTCAATTTTTTTTTTCATTTTTTTTGGTTCAGATTGCAGTTTTTGAAAACGTTTTGCGAAATATAAGCAGAGAGATTCTGAAGATTCGTAAAAAGTTTTCAGGGAAAGGCGGTTTCAGTTTTTATTTATGTTCACTTTGCGATGTTCTGCTTTTCGTTTCAGACACGTTTCAAAACGCAATAGACTTTTGAAAAAAGCTCTATTACACTCTTTTATAAGAAATCGTTTGCCTTTCATCTGGGTTTTCATTCTGCTCCGGAAAACTTAAATCTTGAAAATTTCTGGAAATTCAGCATTTCTCTGAAAATCGTGCAAAACACGAAAAGGCAAAACTTTGGACAGCCAAAGAAAAACTTTATAAGGATAAGTCCAAAGCCTTGCCAAAAAGTCTGCGTCGCGGACTGACCAATTAAAAAAAGAAAGCAAATCCGGATTTCATTGCGGCGGTTTGCTTTTCACTTCAAACGGAGGAAAAATGAAATTTTCAATGAACGATTTTATCGAATTGGACTTGAACGCTCTTCTCAAAGTAAACGGCGGAAGCGGTTCCTGCAGCAGAGGAAGCGGAGGCGGATGCTCGGGCGGTGGCTCACCATCAGGCGGCAGTCCATCATCCGGCGGTGGTTCTTCTTCTGGCGGCGGAGGGTGCAGCTCATCATACGGAGGATGCAGCACAACTTCAAACACAAAACCAAGACAGAAATCGTCTGACACGCTACCGATTGCAGGAATTTCAGGAGGAAACTGCAACAGCGCAAACAGAACGACAGACAATGAACAGAATCCTGCTCTGCCAACCCAAAATGCCGATAGAGATTCTACAGATGAACTCGCAAAAACAGCAAACGGAATCTCATTCCCGATAGGAATTGAACATTCAAATGATTTTGTCGTAACCGGAGATTTCGGCTACAGAGATCCCATTCAAACAGAAAACGGCTCTACATCAATGTTTCATAGCGGCATTGACATAGCGGCTCCTCAAGGAACAAGAATAAACGCTGTCGGTGAAGGCGTTATAACCACTGTAGGATATAATGATTCACTCGGAAACTACGTAGTAGTCTCTCATCCTAGCGGAACTTCGACAAGATATGCTCATTGTGAAACCGTAACGGTATCAGAAGGCATGAATGTATCAGCAGGACAAAAAATTGCCACAATAGGCTCTACGGGCATGAGTACTGGTCCGCATCTGCATTTTTCATACGACGGAAATGGAGATGGACAATACAATGATCCAAAATATGATAATCCAGGAAAGGTTTTAAATTGGTGAGGAAAATGAAAAAAACATTTATATTTTTTGCGGTTATATTTGCAAATTTTTGTCTTTTCGCAGACAAAGGCGCTTTGATTGATAAAAACAAATTCATTCTGAATGACAGAAGCGGAAATTCTTTTTATCTCAGAATGCCTTTTGAAGAAGTGAAGAATATTCTTGGCGAACCTAAAAATACTGTAAACATTTGGGAACAATATCCAGATGCCAGCTGCGCTTACTATAAAAATGAATATGACGGAATAACATTTTATTGCAATGACATAAGTTTTGAAATTCTTGGAATCTATGTAGAAAATGAAAACTATTTTATAAAAGAAAGCAAAATAGGTGTCGGAGCAAAACTTTCTGCAATCGAAAAGGAATACAAAAATATTCAAGGGAAAAAAAGCGAATGGAAAAATCCTGCAACTGGAGAAACAAGAATTATTTTTACAAAAATAGCAAATGAAACTGATTTAGGCATAAAGAAAGAAGATGTCGCTTATATTTATGCAGTTTCTTTCAATGTTGACAAAAAAAACAAGAGATGCTTTTCGTTTCAGCTGAATGCAGAACCGTAAAATGCGATGTTTTCAGACAGTGCCGATTTGCTCGCGCTATAAAGGAATCAATTTTTTCAAAAAGCAAATTGAATATTTTAAGGAAAACAAAATGAAAACATTCAGAAATTTCTTATCAGGATTTGGACTTTTACTCATTTCTTTAAATCTTTCTGCCGAAAACCTTCATGTTTTTAAATATGAGGAAAAGTTTGGCTACTTCAACAACAATCTTGAAGTTGAGATTCAGCCGATTTATTCCAATGCGACTGATTTTAGTGACGGCTATGCAATTGTTCAGCTGCTGGTCGGCGGAAACTCAAGAGAATACAGAATAATCAATGAGAAAAAAGAAACTGTTGTGCTTGACTATTCAAACTTCACTTATGAAGGAGAAGGCATTTTCTACAGCAACTGGAATAACTACGCTATAAGCCTAAGGACGAACTCAAAAGTAGAGCTTCACGGAAACGTTTATACTTCATTTTATACAAAAAACTGGGATTATCTTGGGAATGGAAATTTTCTGATTGACAAAAACGGAAACATAATACTTGAAAACATCTCTATGACTGTGCGGCTGTTTTCTCCGAGGGGCTTATGCCTGTGCAGACAAAGAGCAGAAGCGGCTACATAAACACAAAAGGCGAATTTGTAATCGACTGCGAATTTGTTCCGTTTTTTCCCGAATTCAATCCGCCGCTCTTGAATTATCCGTTCAAGGAAGGCGTCGCTGTCCCTCAGGTGAAACGCGGCATCTACAAAATCATCGACAGAAACGGAAACGAGATTCTCGGCGAGACAAAGCTGATTTCCGCATCGTTCTGTTCGGACGGTTATATTCTTGCCCGCCACACGCCAAGCCGCAAATTCGGATATTTTGACAAGGCGGGAAAACTCGCGGTTCCTTTTGTACTTGACGAAGCAAACGATTTTTCGGACGGATTCGCGAGAGCTGTTCTAAACGGGAAGGACATCGTGATCCGCACGATTGACCGAAAATATTTTTTTACAAAAGATTTGATTGAAAGAAAGAATCCTGAGTTAAAAAATTTCTAAAAAAACACACATCCGCATTTCAGTTTTTGACATATTATTGCTAAATATTATCAGAGGACAAGCGCAGCGTTTTGAAAAACGGACGCTGCGTTTCCAGCCTCGCAATAGACCTGGTGCGGAAACTTCAGTTTCAGAACAGGTTGCTTTGAATTGCGATGTTTAAAATCGCGCTATTTCAGCGATTTTAAACTCGTCGACTTGTTGATGACGAAGTTATCAACAAGTCTATTCATTATGTTTTCCGGCAAAAAACAAAAGTCTGCGTCGCAGGCTTAAAAATCACAATCGCGTTTTCTCTTCATTGTGAGAACGCCTGAAAAATCAGCCAGAAAGCGCAGGAAACCTTAATTCCAAAGAGCTTTCTTCTTGATTTTTCATCAGGAGAAAAAAAATGAAATTTTCAATGAACGATTTTATTGAATTGGACTTGAACGCTCTTCTCGAAGTGAACGGCGGTTCAGGCTTCTGCTCAAGTTCATGCGGAGGAATAAACAGTTCAAAAAATTCCGCTGTCTCTTCCAATTCTTACAATTACAGGCATGGACATTCTGCGAACGGCTCATGCAGTATTGGAGCCGGAAACTTATGCTGCGCTTCAGGAAGTTGCGGAACAACAGGATATTCCAAAGCACCTTCCAAATCAACTGAGAACGGCTCCGCTCCGGCAGCAGAAAACTATAAACCGTATATTCCTTGGAAAAATCCGGGATATATTGTGAAGCCAAAAGAAGCGCAAATCTCAATAAATTTTGAAGACAGAGGCGAAGCGTTCGTCCAGAATGACTCACCTTCATCGTATTTCAGGAGTCTGTAAAATCCTGCAGAAAAAAAGGCTGAAACAAAAAACAACCGCTTTGCTTCACTCTCTTCGTTTCAGCCTTTTGAAACAAAAAACTAAAATCCTTTCAGGAATCAAGGAAACTTTAAGGCAAAAAAAATGGACAGCAAATTGAAACAGATAGACGGAAAAGACTGCGTTGTCTTCACATTGTTCGGACAGTCGTTTTTGTACAGCGCGAATTCCGTGACTTACTTTCCGATTACAGAATGCGCAAGGGAACTTTTTCTGAATTCAGCGTATAAGAAAAACGGAGAACTCAAGAAATCCGCGAAAAACAAATATTCTGAGACCGAGCTGAAAAAGACTAAGCAGAAAGTCGAGGAATTCCATAAAAGCGATATTGTCTGTCCGCCGAAAGAACATCCGTTTTACAATCTGGCTTTCGGCGACTACACGCTGAAACTTGTCTCGACTTTAAGATGCAATCTTCACTGCAAATATTGTTTTGCAGACAAAAAATCGCCCGAATTCGACATGAGTTTTGAAACCGCAAAAAAAGCGATTGATTATTTCCTGAATGATTTCTGTCCGAAAGACGCGAACCGATACATAATCGATTTGACAGGTTCTGGAGAACCTCTTCTAAGGCTAAACTGGATTTTTCAAGTGAACGAATATGTCCTGAAAATCAAAAAGGAACGCAAAATCAACATATTCTGCCAGTTCGCGACAAACGGAATGCTCCTTTCTCCTGAAACAAGCAGAAAACTCAAAGAAAAATGCGTTCTGTTCGGCGTAAGCCTTGACGGAGAAAAAGAGCTTTGCGAAAAAGCGAGATGCGGACTTGACTACGACAAAGTCTCGGAAAACATAAACAGAATGGAGAACAAGGATTTTTTCGGACTTGCGGCGACTTATTCAGGCGAAAACCACGACCTTGTGAAAATTTTCAAGGCGCTTTCAAAATTCAATCCTGAAGTCGTCGGAATGAAACCTGTCAGGCTTCCTTTGAATGACAAAAATTCCGTGAACCTTGAAAACATTTCGCTTTACAAGAAAAGCTATGACATTTTCGTGAAATGGCTTTACAGAGAACTTTTGAGCGGAAACGAGTTTTACTGGCAGAAATTCATACGGAGCGAAGATTTTTTCAACCGTTTTCTGAAAATCATGGCACGCCCGATGCGGATTTTCTACCGCTGTTCATCAGGCTTGTGTTCAATTGCTGTCGACGCAAAGGAAAACATAATAATCTGTCCGGCATTTATTGGTCAGAACAATGAAAGGCTCGGAACTTTAGATTCAGGGATTCCTGAAGAAATACGCAGAAAATTTGAAAGCTATTACGCGGACAAAATCGATTCGTGCAAAAACTGCTGGGCGCGTTACGCGTGCGCAGGAGAATGTTTTGCCGTCGGATATTCAAACTACGGAAAGCTCACCCAGCCGAATCCTGCGATGTGCGAGCTGAAAAAATATCTGATTCAGCTTGCGGTTTTCTTCTGGACTTCGCTTCGCTACGAAAGACCTGAGCTTTACAGAAAAACCCTGGATTCGGTTTAGCCGAGCCATGGCAAAACAATTCAAGCTGAACAAAAACGATTCAAAATAATTCAAGCAGGATTAAAAGCTAGAAAGAAAAAACAAAAAACGGGGAAAAAATGGAAACTTCAATCGGAACTGATTCTATAATTTATCATATTTATCCTTACGGACTTTGCGACGCGCTTTATTTCAACGATTTCAAATCGGCGGCCTCGCATAAAATCGAGAAAATCGCAGGAATGTTTCAGGGTCTTAAAAGGCTTGGAATCAACACAATTTATATCGGACCGGTTTTTGAATCGACTTTTCACGGCTACGATATTTCAGACTATTCAAAAATCGACAGGCGGCTCGGAACAAACAGACAGATGAAAGATTTCTGCAAAAAGGCTCACGGGGCGGGATTCAAGATTGTGTTTGACGCGGTTTTCAATCATACAGGGCGGGATTTTTTCGCTTTCAGGGATTTGCAGAAGAACGGAAAAAAATCCAGGTTCACCGGCTGGTACAAAAACCTGAATTTTGAAAAAGAATCTTCGCTCGGAGACAAATTTGATTATGAAAGCTGGCAAGGATGCAAAGATCTGGTCAAACTGAATCTTGAAAACCGTGATGTGCGGAAACATCTTTTCGACGCTGCAAAACAATGGATAAACGACTACAGAATCGACGGATTAAGAATCGATGCCGCTCATCTTATGCCGACAGAATTTCTTGAAGATTTAAGCTCGTTCTGCAAATCGCTGAAACCGGATTTCTGGCTTGCCGGAGAAACAGTCCACGGAAACTACAGCGATTTTGCAAGAAAAGCCCGGCTTGACTCCGCGACGAATTATCAATTGACAGAACATCTCTGGAAATGCTTCAACGAGAAAAACTTTTTTTGCCTTTCAAATGAACTTGAACGCCAGTTCGGGAAAAACGGAATCTACAGAAATCTTCCGCTTTACAATTTTGCGGACAACCACGATGTGAACCGTGTCGCGACAAATTTATGCGACAACAGTTTTCTGATTCCGCTTTATATGATTCTGTTCACGATTCCAGGAATTCCTTCGATTTATTACGGAAGCGAATTCTGCCTTAAAGGAAAACGCACTGAAACAAATGACCTGGAGCTTCGCCCCGCTTTGCCGCCGTTCGCCGGCTCGATTCCTGAATATGCAAATCCGAGCGTCAATCCGAACCTTATGCTGGATTTCATTTCAAGAATTTCAAGAATCCGAAGCGAATCTGAAATTCTCAGGAACGGCGGATTCAGAACGGTTTTTGTGAAAGACACATTTTTCTGCTATGAACGTTATGAACATTGTGAAAACCATAAAAATCATGAACAGACTTCTGAAGGAAAATCGATTTTTGTCCTGATTAATATCGGCGACAAAGACGAATTTCTGGATTTGAACAAAACCTTCGGAAACAGGCAGGAAAACAAGAGCAGCCGCGTTTTAGAACTCACAGAACTTTTTTCAATGAAGAAAATCATCGCAGATGAAAAATTCATTTGTCCGCCGCGCCAAGCGTTTCTGCTTCAGAGAAATCCGTAAATCCGCGGCCGACCGTTTTTCCGGATTTTTTCTGCTCTGAAAGCGAATTGCGTTCCCAGAAAACGCCGTCTTTATATCCTTGAATTTCCTTGTCCGATTCCGCAAGCAAAAGCCTCTTTTCCGCCCAAAGACAATATTCAGGATTCTGCTCGATTCCGCAGAAATGTCTGCCAAGCTTTTTGGCGACAACGCTTGAAGTTCCGCTTCCTAAAAACGGGTCGAAAACAATGTCGCCCGGCTCAGAAGATGCGAGAATAAGTTTCGCGTAAAGTTTTTCAGGTTTCTGAGTAGGATGGTCTGTATTTTCTGGCATCGACCAGAACGGAATGCTTATGTCGTCCCAGAAGTTTGAAGGAAAAGTCAGACGGAAATTTCCGTCGATGTTTGCCTCCCAGTCTTTCGGCTTTCCGTCGATTCTGTAAGGCGCAATCACACGGCGTTTCATCTTCACTTTCTCGACATCAAAATAATAATCGTCCGGATTTTTCACACCGAACCATATATCTTCCATTCCGTTTTTCCAGTTCGACTTTGCACCGCGGCCTTTTTCACGCTGCCATGTGATTCTGTTCAGGACCGAAAGCTCTTTTTCCATCGCGCGCTGCAAGGCTGAAGTGCATTTCCAGTCGCCGCACATATAAAGCGAGCCGTCCGGCTTCAATTTTTTGCAGACAAGCGGAAACCAGGAAAACAGATATTCATCGTAGCCTTCGCTTTTCATCGCGGAAAATTTGTTTCCGTTGAAGTCTTTTGTAAGATTGTAAGGCGGATCGATTATTATCAAGTCCGCAAAACTGTCGGGAATGTATTCCAAAGCGGCGAAAATGTCCGCGTTTATAGTTTTGTCAAGGATTTCTTTTTCAGAATGATTTCCGTTTTCCAAAGCCTTTGAGCCAGCACTCCTTAAATCGTCAATCGTGATTATTTTTTCTTTCAGCAGAATCCGTTCCTCATCTGAAAGCGAAATAGTTCTGTTCCGTTCCGCGCGTTCTTTTTTTATCATAAGACAAGTATAGCAAAAAAAAGAGCGCCTAAAAAGTTGGTTTTCAGGCGCTCTTGATTTCAGTTCAAGTTTTAGTCTTGTTTTTTGAAACGCTTATTTCTTTTTTCCCTGGTTTGCGACCGCGTTCATTTTTGCAGCGATTGCCTCCTGGTCGCCAAGATAATAATGTTTAATCACATTGAAATCATCGTCGAATTCATATACAAGCGGAGTCGCCGTCGGAATGTTCACGCCGAGAATCTCTTCAGGAGACATTTTGTCAAGATAGTAAACCAGAGCGCGGAGCGAATTTCCGTGCGCAGCGATTACAACCCGTTTTCCAGCCTTCATCTGCGGCTTGATTTCCTCAAGGAAATAAGGAACTACACGCGCGATTGTCGTTTCCAAAGATTCGTTCTGCGGAAGGAAAGACGAGTCAACATCGCGGTACATCGCCGCTTTTTTTGCAGAACGCTCATCATCATCAGGAAGGACAGGCGGTTTTACATCAAAAGAACGTCGCCAGATTTTCACCTGGTCTTCGCCGAATTTTTCCGCAGCCTCGGATTTGTTTTTTCCCTGAAGGTCGCCGTAATGCCTTTCGTTCAGTTTCCAGGTCTTGATTACAGGAAGCCAGTTTCTGTCCATTTCATCAAGAATTCCGTTCAATGTGTGAACCGCTCTTTTCAGATAAGATGTGTAGCAGATGTCAAAATCGTAGCCTTCATCTTTCAAAAGTTTTCCGGCGTTTTTAGCCTCTTCGCGGCCTTTTTCGCTGAGCTCAACATCTGTCCAGCCTGTAAAAAGATTCAGTTTGTTCCATTCACTTTCTCCGTGACGAACCAATACTAACTTTGTCATTTCATTTACCTCTAATTTTTCGTTTATTTATGCTAACTTTTTATGAGATGATTTTCAAGTGAAAATTTGAAAGATAAACTGCGCCGGTTTCTCATTCAGAACAGAGCATGGAAATTTTACAACGCTTATGACTTCGTATCTATCAATATCTTGTCAACTTTTAAAATAATGCCAAACCTTTCATTTAAAAATTCTGGCAGAAAATTCTTTAGACCTTGTGCTGTTGCAGAAAGAATCTCTGTAAAAAATTCTTCTTGATATTGCCTCTGTCTTTCGGCACTAATAAAAAGCTCATTCGTTATGCGGACAAAATATTCGGAAAGCACAATAAGTCCAGGACTAATAACTTCTCGCATAAGTTGCACTTCGTTTTTATCGAATTTTTTAGAAAGAAAAGTAAATATTTCAATTAGATTAAGATTGACAATCGTAGCATCAAAAATCAAAGAGTCTCCATTCTTCTCAAGCGTCAAGTCATCAAAATATGCAGAAAGTTCATTCTTTTTCATCTCTTTGTTTATCTTTTTAAGAATCGTCTGATTTATTTTCTTAACAGAACTGGCTTTTAGAATGATAAAATCTTTCTTGCCGTCAGAAATCTTTTTCAAATTATCAAGAATCCATTGGTCAACAATGAATAAAAGATTTTTCTGTTTTTTCTTCTCTAAAGACTTTCCAAACCACTCAATAATACTGCCATAATCATAGTCCGAAATTGAAAACCTAATTCTCATAAATCATCCTTTTTCAATACATTACGCCTGTAAACCTCATATGCACCGAAAAATAACTATTTGGATTGTTTTTCGCAGGATACGATATATACCTATCGATAATTAAAATAAAGTTTTATCGGTATATGGTCTGAAAAACAATGATAATGTTTTACAATATCATCTGGCTATGCTTCTTCGGTTTATGCTAACTTTTTATGAGATGATTTTCAAGAAAAATTATTTTCCTTGAAAATTTATTTCCTGAAAGATTCACAGATTTCAATACACAGATTGCGGAAATAAAAATCCCAAACACCGAATTTTGATTTACAGATGAAAACGTCATTTGTGGGTTTATATAGAAGAAAGCGACGCAGAAAACTGAAAGCCGAATGTTGTTTTGCTGAACGAAGATAATTCGGTGAAAAAAATATCGCGCTGACACATCTTGTCATAGCCTCTATGCGTACACATTTAAAAAAATACATTGCGTTTTATTAATGATTTTTAACAAAAATACTTTGCGTACTATTGGCAAATTTGACAAAAATTACTCTGCGCTTTATTGATTTATTTATAAAAGCAACTTAAAATCAAAATATGGAACTAGAACGGAATTTCTATCAGAAACTTATTTCTTGGAAAAACGAATCAAACGGCTCTAAAGCATTGAAGATAGAAGGAGCGCGGCGAGTCGGCAAATCCACAATCGCAAGAAAATTCGCAAAGGAAAACTACAAATCATACATTTTAATTGACTTCAACAATGTTTCAAAAAAGATAAAAGATAACTTTGAGAACTTAAACAATCTCGACTTTTTTTTCCAGACACTTTCTCTTGAATACAACACAAAACTTTACAAACGTGAATCTGCTATTATCTTTGATGAAATCCAGAAATTTCCGCGTGCTCGCGAAGCGATAAAATATCTTGTGAATGACGGACGCTATGATTTTGTTGAGACAGGCTCACTTATTTCGATAAAAGAAAATGTTGAAAACATAACAATTCCATCAGAAGAAAGAACTCTTAAAATGTATCCGCTGACATTCGAAGAATTTGCGTTGGCAAAAGGAGAATCTCTGCTTTTGGAATATATCAAAGAATGTTACGAAAAGAAAAAGCCGCTTGAACAAGAAATGCACGCAAAGGCAATGCATATTTTCCGCGAATATATGCTTGTGGGCGGAATGCCGCAAAGCGTTGTCGCATATCTTGACAACAATCTTGATTTTGAAAAAAGTGATATAGAAAAACGCGACATTCTTGAACTTTACCGCAACGACATAAAAAAAGCGGCAAAAAAATACAGTTCAAAAGTTTCTGCATTGTTTGAAAATATTCCGGCATATCTTTCTACCCACGAAAAAAAAATTGTTCTAAGCGAAATTGAAAACGGTGCGACTTTTTCAAAATATGATGAGCCATTATTCTGGCTTGATGATTCCATGATTTGCAACCTTTGCTACAAATGCAATGATCCATGCGTAGGATTTGCATTGAACAAGAACGACGCGGCAGTAAAATGCTATCTTGCGGACACTGGACTTTTTGTGAGCCTTGCCTTCAGCGAAAATGAAATCGCAAGCGAACAGCTTTATCGTTCAATTATGAACGGCAAACTTTCCTTGAATGAAGGAATGATTTATGAAAATGCAATTTCCCAGATTATCGCATCAAAAGGACACAAGCTTTATTTTTACACGCACTACAGCGAAGAAAAACACAGGAATGACATTGAAATTGATTTTCTTCTTTCAAATGAAAGCAAAATTAACTTCAAGATTTTTCCAATGGAAGTCAAATCTGCAAAAAACTACACAACCACATCATTGAATTCTTTTAAGGAAAAATATTTCTCAAAGATTGAAAAATCATTCATCGTCCATCCAAAAAATTTTTCCGTTGATAATGAAAACGGAATCATAAGGATTCCACCGTATATGCTGTTTTGCGTGATGTAAAGGTGGGGAAACGGAACTCACGAACTTAAATTCCTGAAACTGCCCAAAGCGAAATATTTGTCATCTAGTCTTGCTATTTAAAATTTGACATTGATGTCCTTACTGCATATTTATATCGCAGAAAAAATGCGAATAAATACAACACGGCAAAATATCACGCTGGACAAAAATCCGAACGCAGATTTTAATACATCACGCCAAAATATCTCTCAACGTGCTTGCTTCCGCATTCGGGGCAGACCGGCTTTTCGCGCTTTTCAAAAATGCTGAAAATTCTTCTAGCACAGTCTTTAGGATTCGGTCCAGAGAAGATTTTTTCGCATTTTGTGCATTGAAGAACGACTGTTTCGCTGGAAAGTGGACGGCGGAAAGAAAATTCTCTTTGATAAAGCATATTTCAATTTCCTTTACAGTTTTACAACAATGACTTCAAAAGATTTGCAGAATCCAGCAGTTTTGTTTTTGCTTGATTCACAGAATTCAAAATTTTTGTAGACTTTCCTTCATCAAGATATAATTTAAATGAATCGTCCAACTCGTTATCCGCATCGTCTTTTGTAGTTCTTATAAAATCCATCAAAGCATTCATATTCAAATCTTTTATATTTGAAAAATTTGAATTTCCAATTCTAAGTTTTGTTCTTTTAGCATCTTCCCAATCTACTTCGCTATATGATGCAAAATGAAGTCCTAACATATTTTTTACATAAATTCCATTTGTTGCAAAAAGCAAATCTGTATCAACAACAGGACGGACATCATCAAGTATTGCGAAGATTTTTTGACGCTTTTTAGAATCAATTTCATTTTTCTTTCCCAATTCTTTTTGTAAAATTCTTGAGAAGTTTATATCCTGCTCGTTTTCATTCTCAGAATACTTTCGCAAAAACTTGTATTTTTTATGATTCTTTATGATTTTTGAATCATCCAGCCGTTTTATAATATTTTTTATTTTGTTCGCTGTTTCTTCTTTTTCTTGATAATCGCCACCCAAATCTTCATAATCAAAATATTTTTCTTCACTTCCGCTTTGTTTTGGCATATCATTTAAATAGAATTCTTCATTTGAAACTGGAATAGACTGCTTTTGTGCCCAAGAATTAAACTGTTCATCAATTTGCGAAAGTTCTTTCATTGGATTATGTAAAACATCATAGTCTTTATTATCGTCATAAAAGTTAGAAAGAAATTCTACAAGCTTTTCAAATGCAGAATTTGTCAAATTGGAAAATGTAATATTAAAAAGAGAATCAATTTGATTAAAATCAAAAACATTTTCACTATCTTTTTTTGCTTTCTCTTTGTCTTTATTTGTTACCAAAGTTTCTTCTACATCAAGATTTGAAAAATAATCTTCACAATTTTTTATATTATCTTGCTCTTTTTTAAGATTACGTTTTATTTCATTGCAGAATTCATCTATTTCTGCATCAGTAAAAAACGACACATTGCCATCATCATCTGGATTCAACTCTGACAACTCTGCAAGATTCTCTGTCATTCTTTCAAATAATTCTATAATTCTAAGTCCAAAAGAAAAATTTTTTAACGAATCAAGATAGTTGTGTGCATTTTTATTATCTTTTTCAAGAAATGACTTTGTACGTATAATTCTAGTTTGAATAGCATCTTTGGAATCGCAAAAATATTCGTCAGGATAATATTTTTCTGGGTAAGGAACTGGAATCAACTGATTAAAAGCTTTCATGTATCTAAGTCTAAATTCTGAAAATACATAACTAGCCTTTTTTACAAGAATTGCTGTTTGTCGGTCTAAAAACTGCTTTTTTCCATTTTCATAATCTTCTTTTGACTTTGGAAGAGGAAATAGGAAAATTGGATTAATTCTTGTTTCAAGAAAATAATAATTTTGTTTTGCTTTGTCAGACTTATTTTCATCATTGGTAATTATTTCTTGACTTAAAATTCTTGATAAAATCTGAACATTCACAATTTTGTTATAATCTTCGTTTACAAGTTTTTGAAGAAGTTTCTTTGCCTCATCAAATTCTCCAATTCGTATGCTTTCCATTGCACAAAGTTGAAGAATGTCAAATTCATTAGGTGCGTATTTTTCTGCAATTTCCAAGAGTCCTTTAATTACAATTCTGTCTTCTTCTTTTTGTTCATCAAGAAGTTCTGTATATTCAAGAGCACAGGAAGCAGCAATTAAATCTTCGCGAAGCAATGAATAACGGTTTTTCTCTGAAAATTTAAGTTCATTTTCATTTTCGAAATCACCGTTTTCATAAAAGAATGTTTTAAAATTTTCTATTGCTATTTGCTGATAATGTTCAAAAACGTCTTGGCAAATATTTTTTTCATTTATTAATTTATCGAAAGTTTCATCATCAATGTCAGAGTTTTCTTTTAATTTTTCTTTTAATAGTTTATCAATTTCTTTTATGCGACAAAGTTTTTCTTGAGCAATAATATTCGCCGTGTTTCCTAGATAATAATAGAACGGCGGATACGCGATAAAATATTTTCTTATATCTACAAGACGCTGATATTTGCGAACAAAATCAGAATCCATCAGAATTTTGTTATACAAGTCAATTTGTTTTTCAGAAAGCCTATATTCATCTGGAAATTTATAAGTTTCAGCAAGTTTCCAGGCAGTTGTAAAAAGTTCGCGTCGCAGTGCATTGAACTGCTCTATTGCGCTTATCTGCATTTGAATTTCTTCATCTTCTTTTTCTATCCCGATATTTGCTTTCTCTTTTCGGTAATTCATATATCCGCAGCCAACTTGAGTTGCAAGAGAAATTGCCATTGTAACAGGATGACCACCTGCAACAATAAGCCCGATATTTGGAACGGCTGACCAGATTGCATTTTTCATTTTATGTTGGTATTTTTTTTCAAGTTGAGTTTTTTTAATTTCCTGAATTCTAAAAAATGTAATTGTGTCCAAAATCTTTTCAAGGACAGTTCTTAATTCATCATCTTTAGGAAAATTTTCAAGATTCAGATTGTTCAAAATCGCTTCATATTCTTGTTCAAGAATGTTCAAATCCGAATAATCAATAATTTGCGAAACAGAAACTGTGCAAAGATTCAAAGCGTAAGCAGCTTGCTTGATTTGTTCAGGAGTGAAATTTTGATTTAATGATAAACTTTTTAATTCTTTGCTTTCTTTATAAATGTTACTTAAAGCTATAATTTGGTTATCAACCCTTTCATTAGTTTTTTCAATTTGATTTGAAATTGAATTTATTTTTTCGGTGAGTGTTGGTAAGATTTCTGTCTTTGCGTCTACAGAATCAACTTTATTTTTCAAGTTTATTTCTGTTTCAGAAATTCTATTCTGAAGTCCTTCAATTTTTTTGTTTGTTCCAAACATTTGTGTGTTCTCCTTGTGATTGTCTAATATTTATCTATAACTGAAATATAATTTGATAGGAATATGGTCTGAAAAGTAATGATAATGCTTCGCTATATTATCCAAATCCTTATAATCTTCTTCGTCAATTTTCAAATCTTTTATAATTTTTGTACTATCATAAGCATCAGCATATTTTTTCGTAATTTTATTATTTAAAAGAAAATGGTCATAAGAGTTTGCAAAAGTCCCTTTTTCCTCATATACAGAAAGCGTCGTTTTTCTATTCTGTAAAACTTCCAAAAATTTTAATTCACGACTCGAAAAAGATTTTATTTCTTTAGGTCTTAAATTAAAATCTCCCAGTAAAATTGTATGAATATTATGAATTCCATGAGACTCTATCTTTTCTTGATTCATTTCTTCATATATTTTTAGAAGAGTTTTTAATTCTGATTTTCTAACTTTTACAAGATTTGAATTTGACGCTTTTATATCTTCTTCTGGCAAAAGATTTTGTTTCCACTTTTCAAAAGATTCCTTATCCCCAAATCTTATATGAGTATTAATAATTCTTATTTCCGCTTCTTTATTTTTATTAGGCTTAAAGCAAACAATTTGAGGTGGTCTATATATTTTATCTTTATCCACAAATCTTCCATTCTGCCGAGACTTCGCTCCCCAACCGCTCCCAAATTCAACATTTTCTTTATGCCATTTTTTAAGCAATTCTTTCCATCTTTTATCATTCGTATGATCAACGAGAGAAAATACTTCATCATTAAATAAAATCGCATAACCAGAGTCATTACATCCATTTCTGTCAGAATTTCTAAAAGCTGAAATATGCCAATGTAAACTGAGATTTTTTTTTAGAATTTCAGGCATTTTCGTTTCTTTGCCATTATCTTCAACTCTAAAATTATTTATGTTGGATTCGGCAAATTCTTGCAATGCAATAATTCCTAGCCTAGTTCCATTTTGCCTTGCCTCATCATCTAGTTTGCCAATAATATTTTTACATAAGAATTTATTCCGATTATTGTTTTCTTTTTTACAATTATCGTTGTGACAATTAAACGAAGCAATCATAAAATCATAATTCATTACTATCTCTCCTATATTCGTTTTTATTCATATTTGTTTTAAAATTTTTAATTCTGTTCAGCATTTCTAGCAACAGAATATGCATTATCAGCTATGTTAATCGCCTCTTCTGCTTTAGAAATTGCAATATTTGCCTGATTAAAAGCTTCTTCTGATTTTTTTATTGCATTTTCTGATAATTGTTCTAAATCTTTTATATGTGCTGTTTGTCTGTGCAACTCTTCTTCTATTTTTCTTTTATGCAAATCATCGTAGAATAAAAACAGAGCTTCTTTCAAAGTATCTGCTCTGTGAGTTTGAATTATTTCTATTAGTGTTTTTATGTTACTAGAAGATTTAAAAATTTCTCCAATCTTTAAATCATATTTGTCCACTTTTTCCTTTTCATTTTTTATTTCATCTAAAAGATCATTCAAACTTTTATTTCTTTCTTTTATTAAAATTTCTTGTTTTATTTTTAATTGGTTTCTTTCATTTTCATACTCATTAAAATATTTCTTTTCCGCTTCTTCATAACTTATATTCCAATTTTCCAATGCTTCTTCAAATTTCTTTTTCCCAAAAATTAAAGGCTTGTTCGGTTTTTCACCTATCAAGGCAATTATGTATTTTTCTTTATGCTCATTATCAAACTTTTTAACATAGTTAGATTCATATAAGTTTTTTAATGTGAGTTTGATATTATTCATTCTATTTTCTGCATTTTCTAGAGTTTTAACGCTTTCATAGAAATTATCTAACTTGAATCGAAGTTCATCTCTTTTTTCCATACTTTTCTCCAAAACAATCACACCTTTTTACTATACTATATTATTTATAAATTTACACGTAAATACACTTTTACTTTTCACCCTTCTTAATCTCCTCCATTTCCTTATCACTTACAACCTTAATCTTAATCTCCCCATTAGCAAGTTTACCAAAAAAATCGTTTACTGCGTTTGCATAATTTTCTTCACCGCCGAACTTTTTTACAGTTTCATCGTGTTTTCGTTTCATTTCGTTAATTTCTTCTTTGCGTTTTTTTATCTCATCTTGCGCCTTTTCACAATCTTTTATAATTTTTTCAAATCCTTTTCTAACATCTTCCATTGACATATCATCAATATTTTTTTCAACTTGTTCTTCCATAATTTTCTCCATTTCCATTTTACCACACTATTTATAAAAATTCACGAAAATACAAGTTTGTGTATTTTCGTAGATTTTCGCTTAATATATAAATGCAGTCTTTACTAAAAACTTTAAGCGAAAATGTGCGCTTTTACCGAAAAAAATCGGGATTAAGTCAGCTAAAACTCGCTTACCAAATAGATATTTCGCCTTCATACTTAAACGATGTAGAAAATGGCAGGCAATACATTTCGCTAAAAATGCTAGAACGCCTTGCCGATTTTTTTAAGATTGAACCTTACCAGCTTCTTCTTCCGCTAGATTTTGATTCAAAAAAATCTGCGCCTGCCGAATATCAAGATGAACTTCGTGTTTTACAGTCGCAAATCAACGAACTTTTCGATTCTAGACTTGGAACAAACACATCAGAAACGTAAATAGATTAAGAATCAAGTTCCAAATGCCATTTACTCATCAAACTTTTTCGCCCATTTTTCCATTTTTTTCGTTTCCTTTAAATGTTTTGCGTAATCGCTTTCAAAGTAATAATAATTTGCAACCGCGCTTGGAACTTGCAAAGCATAAATGTCATCATTCGTTGCGTCTTTTAGCGCAAACGTAAAAAGTTTGCAGCCTTCCGGAAGTTCGTTCGTGCAGAAAAACAAACCTTGTTCATTTTCCAAAGTTTCGCCAATTAAAAAGGCTCGCATTCTGTAAGTTTCAATAAGAATCTGGTTTGCCTCGCTCGCAGTTTTCGCAGCCATAACAAAAAGCGGCGACGTTGAATAGCCGTATCTTTTTAAGTTTTTCAGATAATTTCGCCTATCGCGAATCGGGTCATCAATTTCTGCCTCTAAAGATTTTCTGTCTTTCCACTCTTCCATTTTGTCCGACAAAATCGCAAGCCCTGCCAAAATTCCCACTCCTGCAATTCCTCCAAAAACAAAACCTTTTCCAAATCCCATATTTTCCTCCTGTGTAAGCCCGCTGGCGGGCTTTGTTCAATAGCAGACTGTTAAAAAAATTGCGAAAGCAATTTTTAAGTCTACATTCTGTGTAAGCCCGCTCTTAAAGTGATTTCGACAGGCTCAATCACCTTTTTCGTTTTTCTAAAACCAAGTATAAATCACAAGGTATGACAAGAAGTGTCAGAGGAAGAAAATATTTTTAGGACTTTTTGTAAAACCACTTTGTCAATTTCTGAATATTGACCAGCCGAAACAAAAAGCATAGACTTTGGAAAAATGCCGAAAACGGCAAAAATCCAAAGTATCAAATATGGAAAAATTATGGAAATAAAACGTGATTCATATCTTGAAAAATTAAATTTGCGAAAGATGAACGGAATGGTCAAAGTCATAACTGGCTTACGACGGTCTGGAAAATCTTACCTTTTGAACAAAATTTTTTACGATTCTCTCAAAAAAAACGGAATTGACGATTCCCATATTATAAGATTTGCGTTTGATTCTGCCGACGACTTAAAAAAAATCGACGAAGATTTAATCTCATTGAAAAACGAAAATAGAAAAGTCTCGCCGGAAAAATTTATAGATTTCATCAATTCAAAAATCACCGACAAAAAAGAATATTATCTTTTGCTTGATGAAATTCAGGAACTTGGAAATTTTGAATCAGTCTTGAACGGCTACATTCGGCGTGAAAATCTTGACCTGTACGTTACCGGCTCTAATTCAAAATTTCTTTCAACAGATGTCCTTACGGAATTTGAAGGACGCGGAGACGAAATTCATGTCTGGCCGCTTTCCTTTTCCGAATTTATGAGCGTCTTCAACGGCGAAAAATCGGAAGGATTTGATGAATACATGCTTTACGGCGGGCTTCCTGCCCTCGTTCAAATGCAGACTGACGAGCAGAAAGTTTCATATTTGAACACGCAACTGCGTCAGACTTACTTAAAGGATATTGTTGAGCGTCACAATCTTTCGAATGATGACGACTTGTCAGACTTGCTGGACGTTCTTGCATCTGGAACCGCGACTCTTGTGAATCCTACAAAACTCAAAGACACTTTTAAATCAGTAAAAAAATCTTCAATTTCTGACATCACAATAAATAACTACATCAAGTACTTAAAAGAAGCGTTCATAATCGATATTGCAAAACGTTACGACGTGAAAGGGAAAAAGCACATAAACACGCCGTACAAAATTTATTTCGAGGATATTGGGATTCGCAACGCACGGCTGAACTTCAGGCAGCACGAGCCTTCGCACATAATGGAAAACGTTATTTACAATGAACTAAAGCGGCGCGGATTAAACGTTGATGTTGGAGTTGTTGAGCTGCGCGAAAAAGATGAAAGCGGAAAAGAAAAGCGCAAGCAGCTCGAAATCGACTTTGTGGCGAATCTCGGAAGCAAGCGTTTTTACATTCAGTCAGCGTATGAAATTTCAAATGAAGAAAAAATGCAGCAGGAAATAAAATCACTAAAAAACACGAAAGATTCGTTCAAGAAAATAATTCTTGTTGAAAGGACAACAAAGCCTCGTTACGACGAAAACGGATTTTTGATAATGGGCGTAAAAGAATTTCTGCTTGATGAAAATGTTTTAACCTAAAATCACTTTATCAATTTCTTCGGCGGTTTTCACAAATTCCGCGTCTGATTTTTTCATAAGAGCCAAAGGGGAAAGCCTTCCCCTCGTTTCAAATCTTCGGTTTTCCACTTCCCCTTCGCCTAGGGGCAAACTAACGTCTTCCCCTAAAACCCCTAAATCTTTTTCAAAATTAAGCGGTTTTTCCAAAAATTCAATGATTTTTTCTTTTCCGTAAAACGCTTCTGCCATTCCGCCGGTAATTGCCGCAATTGTGTCAGAATCTCCGCCAACAGAAATTGCGTTTCTTATTGCATCTTCAAAATCTTCGCTTTCCAAAAACGCCGCAACCGAAACAGGAAGCGTTCCTTTACACGAAACATCAAACTTGTATTTCGGACGGATTTCGTTAAGATTCGGAATGTTCATGTTGTATTCTTTGCAAACAGAGATAATTTTTTGCTTTATAGATTCCGCATTGCAAACCGAACTGCAAAGCAAATCCAAAATCGTTATATAGCATTTTACGCTTTCCACCGCTTCTTTCGCATTGTGCGAAACGCAAGTTATCTGCTCAGAAAGCATTATCTTTTCTTCCAGCGCAAGTTTATTGCAAAGACCAACCGGACTAATACGCATAAGGACGCCGTTTCCCCATGAACCATAAGGTTTTGGATTTTCCACAGAAAGCCAGCGGATAAAAGTTCCGCCGTAACCAGCGTTCGGATATTTTCTTCCCCACTTTTGCATTATGCGAACAATTTCCGCTGAATCAATTTTCTTTTCATTTTCAAGAAATTCTTTTAAAATTTCGCCAACCGCTAAAGTCATTACGCTATCATCTGTAAAATGATTAAACATTTCGCCCGCCGGCGAAACCACAATCAGCGGAAAATTCTTTGTTTTAACATTGTTCCATTCATAAAACGAACCAATAAAATCACCAGTAATCGCGCCTAACATTTTTTCCTCTTAAGATTTTCTAGCATCCTGATGTTAAAAAATCGGTTGTTTAACATTTCTTTTGCTCTCTTCCCAGCAAAACACACAAACGAAATGCCTGATTCATAATATAACGTTTAAAATAATCTGGCATTCTTTTATCTTTTTCAAATTCGGTTGGATTTGGATTTGTTCCAGTAATCGGTCCCCATTTTAGAGTTTCTTCTAATCCCATATTTTCCTCCTGTAAAAATCCGCAAGCCTTTTTCTAAAATCAAGTATAAAACGCAAGGTATGGCAAGAAGTGTCATAGGAAAAGAATTTTTATTTTAAATTATCCAAAAGTTACAAAAATAAAAATTTAGTGTATTATATTTTTATGACACAAGACAGTTTTTCATTTGTTGTTTATTTAATTCACGCATGTGCTAATTTTTGGAACGTAACTCCGGCAAGAGTTTACAACGCACTAAAAAAAAGTAATTGCATAGAAAAATATCTTGTTCCAAATTACGAAATTTTACATACGCAAGGCACAAATTATCTTGTAGAAGACATTTCTTCATATCTAAAAAACAGGAATATCGCAGTATGATTGTTTTTCACGGCTCTAATCAAATTGTAAAAAATCCGGATATTTCTCATTCATTTAGAAATCTCGACTTTGGAAAAGGATTTTTTGTTACTTCAATTCGAGAGCAGGCGGAACGTTGGGCAAAGCGAAAAGCAGATTTTGAAATCGAAACAAAACCTGTCTTGAATGTTTATGAATTTTCAGATGATTTATCAAATTACAAAGTTCTTGATTTTAAAGATGAACTTGATTCTTGGATTGATTTTGTTTGCGACTGCCGAGATGGAAAAGAAGATTATAAAAAATATGACATAATTATAGGAAAAGTAGCTAATGACAAAGTCTTTCGAGTTGTTGATATGTATCATTCAGGAATTTGGGAGAAAGACCGAGCGATAAAAGAAATCCGTGCATATCAAACCTATAACCAGATTGCGTTTGTTTCTGAAAAATCATTGAGCTTGCTTTCATTTAAAAGTTCAGAGGTTTTAAAATGACAGACGGCGAAACTCTTGAAAAATTATATCGCGAAAATTTAGATGAGCGAATAATTTCAGAATTTGCAAAAGTAAAAAACATTTCTCTTGAAAAGGCAATGGACATTTATTACACAAGCGACCTTGCTCAAAAAATCTCAGAAGGCAAGAACGGCATTCAATATCTTGATTATCACGTCCTTGTGGAAATGCTATTAAAAGAACACATTTAATTTTTATTCATACATTTTCCGCATTTCTCCAATTTCTGTCTTAACTTCTTCTATTAGTTCGTGCGGATTTAGAACTTTTACGGTTTTGCCTTGTCCTAAAATCCAGCGTTTAATTTCTGGAATTTGTGTTGTTGTAAATTTTACAAGAACGCTTCCGTCTGCATTTTCTTTTACTTCCTGATTTGAATGCCAAATTTTGTTCAATGCAAACGTTCCAATTTCTGGGCTTATTAAAAGTTCAACATTGAATTCTTTTTTGCTCGAAAGCCAAATGCCAACTTCTTTGTCAAAATAATTTGCAGGATTAAAATCCGCTGGAATTTTAAAACGTTCATTTGTTTCTTTTACATTTTTCATTCTGGCAAAACTGAACACACGAACTTCGTTTTTGTCGTGAACAAAACCAATTATGTACCAATTTCCTTTCTGGCAAACCGCGTGATAAGGATTTAAAACACGCGTCATATAAGTTGTTTTCTGAAGCGGACGATATTCAAACTGCAAAGTTGTGTGCTTTTTTAGCGCATCAAAAACTTTTGCAAAAACGTCGTTGTCTATAAATCCGTATTTTTCTGGAATAAAAGTTAAATCGGACTTTAAAAATGAAGAGTCAACAGAAACTTCATTCGGCAAACTTTTTGTAATTTTTTCAAAAGTGCTTCTAAGGTTCGCTTCTAGCGGCGTATTTCTGTATTGCTCTAAAAGCTGGTCAAAAAGCGCAACGGAAAAAAGTTCACCTTCGGAAAGCATTACGCTTTTTAAGAAAAAATTCGGCTCGGAATAATAATAACCGCCTTTTCCTTCGCGAACTTCAATCGGCGCATTGTAAAAGTTCCGCATTTCTTCAATGTCGCGTAAAATTGTTCGCACAGAACATTCAATCTTTTTTGCCAAAAACGCCGCCGTAGGAAAAATGCCTTGCGAAATGTAAGAATCAATTTGAATAATGCGCCGGCTAATATTTTTGTATTCACGCGAAGATTTTGGATTTTCAGAAGTTTTGGTAGTCAAGGGCTCGGACATTTTATCTTTTCTCCAAATCGTTTTGTTTTTTTACAGTAAGCGCAATAATTCCTCCTAAATGGCCAAACGCTACATTTCCTGCAAAATAAGCAAGAGCATCCCTTGCAAACTCATTTTTTTCAGATTCATCTGCGGTTTTAGATTCTTCACTTTCATTATTTGAAAGTTTTTTAATCAAAGAAATTAATTTATTGTAATCAATTTCCTTTTCATTGTAGTCATAAAAATCAGGCATTTCTGAAGCAATGCTTTTTCTTATAACTTTGTGCTGCTTTTTGTCATCATAAAGTTTTAACTGCGAATAAAAAGCCTCATCATCATAACCGTATGTTCCAAAAATACTTTTTACCCCAAATGTCGAGTTTTGTGAATATAATAGCACAAATATCGATTTTCTTTGCAAACAATAAAAAATGCACGTAGGCAAGGTTCCGGTTTGAAAAACAATCTGCACAAGTGAGTACGGAAAACTTAAAAGTTGCAGACAATGCTTGCTTGGTGGTTTCGATTTGTTCAACCACCACAGTTTTTGACGAACGCGGAAGCCGTTTTTCAAACAGGGTTCTTGCCGAGAGTGCATTTTCGCATGGTTTTATAAAACTCGACATTTGGGGT
>CAZSHF010000025.1:0-29085 GCA_964606655.1 uncultured Treponema sp. | reverse complement strand
AAATTAATCAGCTGAAAATGAGCGTCGTTTATATATGGAATCAGCTTTTCTTTGGCGGAAAAGTAAAATCTTCTGGTTTCGATTTCTGTTTTGTCTTTAAACTCGCCAAGCAAACCGCTTTGGAATTTTTCAAGGTCAAATCCGCGGAAAATCATATCGTCATAGCCGGCGTAACCGCACGAGAGAATGTAGCAGAGCGTGTCGATGTCGGCATTTAATTCTTCATAAGAAAGAAAAGTTTTTGGGCGGTAAGTTTCAAAAAGCGAAATCTCTTTGAATTCGCAAGGCTCTGTTTTTACAGCAATTTCTTTTGCAAAACAAAAAACGGAAACAAAAACTAACGAAAAAGCAAAAATATTTTTTTTCATAAACGCAATTCCTTCGGAGTTCTGTTGTATATGGTTGTTGAGCCTGTCGAAACGCTCAATAATCGCTATGTCTTAAACTTGTTAGACAGCCTCATATTGTTTCGAATGTCGGTTTTAATTGCAAGCAATAAAAATGCACGTAGAAAGTTTCGGTTTGAAAACAATCTGCACAGATTTTGCATAGTTTTATAAAAGCCGATATTTTAGATTCTGCCAATTTTTCTGTGCCGACAAACATTTCTTTTTCAAACTTCTTTCGAACAGAAATTGCCATTTTTTCTAAATCAAGCCCTCTTTCTACAGCATCTTCATATCCGGAATAAGACGATTCGAGCAAATATTTAAAAGCCTGCAAATCATAATCAAGTTCATCAAGCAGAATTGTTTCGCGTGTATTATCAGAAGAATTGAAATCAAAATCCTTTTCAGGCAAAATTTCAGAGCGAATCAAAAACATTGTTATTCCAGAAAAAAACATAAAAAGTTTGAACATAATTCACATAGCCGATTTATAAATTAATTTCATAAAAATCTTTTATCCGCGCCAAAAGATTATTGTCAACTCCTAAACTCTGCAATGTGTTTATTACATCATCTTTTGAAACACACCAATAATCTGGAAGAATTCCATCTGAATCCAAAAACTTATTTTCTTCGGATGCCAATAACGTTTGAAATTGAGTTACATTTACTTTTATTTTAGAATTCGGAAGTTCTGCGCTTAAAAGTCCGCCATAAGAATACGCACCAGCCGTTTCTAAACCTAAAACTTTGACAGCTTCAAAATTCTGTTTTAAAAGAAGCAAAAGACATTCCGAAGAAGATGCCGTGTATCCGTCCACGATTATAAAAAGTTTCCCATGAAATGATTTAAAGTTTTTCATATCCAGCAAACCTTCCGTACTTTTGAATGATTTTACAATCGATTTTCCTTTTTCAATTTCTTTCAATTCTCTTTTGGAAAGCTCGTTTCCAGATAGTTCTGTGATAAATAAATACGGGCTGCCTTTAAATAAAAGCACTTCTTTGCATAAATTCCACTTGTCTGAATCCTGATATTCCAATCCGCAGAGTTTATAAAGAAACCGAGCCGCAACTTCAAAATCTCCGCCAACATTGCCTCTCAAATCGAGTATAAGTTTCCTAAAAGATGATAGATCAAGCGTTTCAAATCTATTTATATTTTCAAAAGCAAGTTTGGAATCAAAATCAGAAAAAGAAATATAAACACCGTTAGCGTTTTCTGTTTCAAAAATAACAGATTCGTTTTCGCCTAATTTTCCGAAGTCTTTATTCAAAAGCAGGCAATTTTCATCGTCTAATGAAAAACTTATGTGATGGTCTGGAATGTTTTCAAACACATCGCAGAGAGTGATGAAAAAATCTTCATCGTTTGTATATTCATTCAAATTATTTTTAAATTTCCGGATTTTTTCATTGATATTAAATTTTCTAGATTTTTGAATCGCTTTCGTGCTAATGCAATAATTTTGAAAAATTTCTTCGAGCGAATCCAAGTCTTCAAGACATTCGGCTTTGTCCAGTTCTTTGCAAAAGCCAAAATGAGCAAGAAAAAAAATGATAAAAAGCAAAGATAATTTTTTCATAATATTCAAAAGAGACGCTTTAAAAGCAAAGCTTATAAAGCGTCTCGATATTTAAATTTAGCTGCCGGAATTGCTTCTTGAACTAGAACCAGACGAACTGGCTCTAGAAGAACCTGTATTAGAACCGCCAGATGATTTTGAGCTGCCAGATGAACCGCCAGAACCTCTTGATGGACTTCCTATCTTTATAGATACATTGACGCAAGGTTGACCATTTGGACCTGGTGCCCAGGAAAATCGTCCTCCGCCATCAACATCCATCATCTCGTCTTCAGACAAACCTTCAACAAGACCGAATCTTGAGTAAAGATTTCCTTCTTCAATTGTTTTTAATGCGTTCTGCATTTTTTCTTCCTCCGAACCGCTAGTAAGCGAAAATATGTGACAAAGATTAATTTGCGATTTTGTACTGCTTTAGAAGCACTTCTAAAAGCGTCGCGTTTTCTACACCGAATTTTCTGCATATTTCACACATCTCTCGTTTTATTGAAGATTCGCTTATCAGAAATGTATTGGCAAGTTCTTTGTAGTTTTTTTTAGTGGTTATAAATTCCTTCAAAATTGCAATTTGTCGTTCTGATAAGTCATATTTCTTTGGGTTCAGAGTTTCGCTATGTTCCGGCAATTTTGATGTTGAAAAGTTTTTTGCTGCGAATGGAAAAAGACTGTATAGAGAATTTCTGATTGTTGAATAAATATGAAATTCAGCAAATGTTAAAAACAGAGAATAAGCCCAAGCCATATAGAAGTTCTTTGCGTCATTTGACAAAATCGCAAAAAACGAAATGAAAAGAGGAGCCAGTGAAAAAAAAATTTTTCGTTTTGATTTCAAGTGTCCATAACAAAAAAGAAATGCGACCCCAATGAAATAGAGAACAATTCCTAGAAAAAGTTTGTCATTCAGTGTCATCGCGATTCCTTGTATAAAAAGGATTGCTGAACGCATTGCACGGAATTTTATAAAAATTGCAAGTAAAAAAGAAATCGTGGCGCACAAAATGTTTATAACTGGAATGACAATGTCGAAGTGCGGAAGAGAGGCTTTTGAAAAATCTTCAGTTGTGATGCTTATTATAAAACCTATGACTTGAACAATTGCGGCAAATAATATCATTAGCCGTTCATATATTGCATTTTTTTTAATTTCCATATTTCGGGATTATATATTATTTTTCTTAATAGGAAAATGTTTTGCAATTTTTTTAGAAGTAATTTTTCTGCCATAAAAAAAACTAATGTATTTTTCAAAATGTTAAAAAAATATATAACAAACCATATTTTTTAGTCTTTTTTATTGCAGAGTAAAAATAGAATGAGAACTTTGTTTTTGACACTTGGTGTCAGAGCGTGATACTTGGTATCAGATTCTTGACACCAAGTTAATTCTTCGCGAACTTGGTTAATTCGTTCAAAAGTGGGTTTACAAGTCTGGAAAGGGAGATTTATGATTCTAAACAGAAAGCTTTTTAAGGACTTGTATATGCCTGATATAGAATCATTTTTGTTTAACGAGCAGATAAAAAACAATTATTCATTATATAGGGGAAAGAATTTTATCCCTTTGGAACTTTCTGTTCCTGATGAATACAAGCCCTCAAGCCAATATGTATTCAGATTATCTTATTTTTTAGTTCCTTTTAGAAAAGATAAGATTGAGTATGATTTACAAGAAGAAAAGTTTTTTCAGGAAAATATATTTATTTCTACTGATAATATTTACTATCCTTTTTTTGTTCATCCGACAACAGAAGAAATTTTTACAAGATGGATTGGAACAAAATATAAATTTATTACTGCTGAAAATTCTATTTTTGAAGCAACTCCGACTTCTTCTTATCGTTCTTTGCTTGTAAAAAATTTGCTAACTGAAAAATATTTTATTGCAAAAGTTTCTATTTTTGGAAATGTGGCAAATGGTGCACGGCAAATAGATTGGTGTTCCGCTCAGGCTCAATATTTCTTTGCAAGTTGCACACAAAAAGCTGTTAGCAATATAAAGAATTTTGAATTATTCAAAGACATTGGCGCATTTGGACTTACAGGAAATTATCCTGTTCGTTTTTCAAAAAAATACCAGATTACTTATGGACCAAAGGTGATAAACACTTTTGGAAATGTCATAAGAAAAGTCGATAATATTTTTGATAATAATCAAAACACATTTGTTTGTAGTATTGCGTCTGTAACTTCGCTTGTTGATAAAAAGAACTGTTACTTAGAAAAGTTATATAAATCATCTGGAAAGGAATTTGAAGATTTCTTCATTTATGATTTTATGATTCCGATTTTTGAAAAAATGTATGAACTTTTTTCAATTTATGGAATTTCGTTGGAATCTCATTGTCAAAATACTTTGCTTGAAATTACAAAAGACTGGCATCTTACAGGAAAAGTTTTTTACAGAGATTTTGATATAACTTGTTTTGATCGGGCTCGTTTTCCATTTATTTTCAAAGAAGAATGGGAGAAATATTGTTTTGACCGACTAGACAGGACTTCTTTGTATTCAAATCTTTCTGCAAGAGAAGAGTTGGGGAGAAACTTTTTTAACTATCTTATTGGAAATCTTGAAAAACCTTGTCTTTTATGTGCCGAAAAACTAAAAATTATTACAAAAAAAGATGCTAGTGCAATTCATAACAAAGTGTATTCAATCTTCCGCGATAGGATAAAGAAACTTGTACCTCTTTGTTCAGATTTGTTTTTCAGAAAAAATGAATGGGCATTTTCACAGAATGTTTTCAGAGATATTGATATTTCGGAACTTCCTTGCAAATTGAAAAAACTAAAAACTTTTGAAAATACATCGTATGAAAGGATGCTTATAAATTCTCCAGATTTGCAGATTGCAGATTATTATATTGCTGAAAATGGTTATGTTCTTGGTTTCGCAAAGAATATTTTTTCAGAACTTTATATGCCAATTGGAGAAAGATATGGAAGAGCATAAATATTTCCGGAATAAGAAAAATTATTTATTCAAATCAAAAAAAATTGGTTGGATTTTATATTCTGGACAGTCAGGAAAATTTTTGCCTGTATCTGAAGCCTTTGTAAATTCTTATAAAAATAACATTGATGATATTTCGGAGGATGAAAAGGGACATCTTTTAAAAATTGATGCATTGACTTTAAAAAATTCTGATGAATATGAAAATATTCATAATTATAGATATTTAAAATTTCAAAACAACCATATTTTTACTCTTGTTTTTTGTCCTGTAAAAAACTTTGGAGAGAATAAAATTACAATAGACAGAAAAATTATTCCAAATCTTATTGATTTTTGTGTAAAGAAAAATCAGCACATAATCAAATGTTTATGGTTAGGAGAAAAGCCATTGTCTGCATTGGTTTTTATAAAGGAATTTTCAAAAAAACTAAAAAAATTTGGAATTTCTGCATATCACGGAATTTCTGTTGATGGCTTGGAACTTAATGAAAAATGTTTTTCAGAATTGATAAACAATCATTTTACAGATTTTAGAGTTATTGTTTCGGATGAGATTTTTTTAGATAAAAATAAATATTCAAAATTTTTAGATAATATTGAAATAGTTTTTAATTATCTGAATACAAATCATTTGAAAATTCAATTTTCAATAAATGTAATTATTTCTGATACTAGCAAAGATATGTTTATAAAAATTCGTGATTATTTTCTAAAGAGATACGGAGAATACTTTTTCCTTTCATATTGTTTAGAAGAGAATATCGGTGAATGTCCAGATAAGTTTTTCGGACAATATTTTTCTAAAGAGAATTTTTATAAATACATTAAATTTGATGAATATTTTGGAATCAAAGGCAGAAAATATTTTGCGGATTTTTCAAAAGGAGCATTTTGCACTTCGCAATATAATTCATCATTTGTGATTGACTGGCAAGGGAATGTTTTAAAATGCTGGAACGATTTGGGAAAAACAGAAAAATCTATTTTTGATTTGAAGACACAGAAACCGATGAATCCTCAAATTGAATATAATTATCTTATGAATCATTCAAGATTTAAAACAGAATGCAAAGATTGTAATTTTTTTGCACTTTGTAATGGCGGTTGTGTAAATGAAAATGTGATTTCTAATAAGAATTGTAATTCAATTTTATTAGATAATTTTGAAAAAGTTTTTGATATTTCACAAAGTGAAGAAAAATATCTTGAAATTTAGTAAAAAAAAAGTCCAGCTGGCTTTTTAAGATTTCGTTGAAATCTATAATAAAACTAATGCGGAGGAAAAAAAATGACAAACGACTTGTTTGAAGTTTCAGAAGAAATGTTGGACATCATTGTTGGTGGCGATTCAACCAGCGGTAATATGACTGGCGGGCAGTAATCTGCTGTTATTTACAAATCGGAGCAAAATAATCTTTTTTGCTCCGATTTATCATTGATTTTGGAGAAAATTATGAAAAGAATTTTTTTTGCATTTTCATTGTGTTTGATTGCTTCATTTTGTTTTTCAAAGGAAGTTGTGATTTCTTCTGAATCTTGTGAAATAAGAATTTCTTATGTTGCAAGCCAGTCTGAAAAAAGAAAATCTTTTATTACTTACGACGAAATGATGAAAGACATTGATTTGCTTTCGTATTATCTGAATACTGCTTATGCAGGGGGCGATGTTCTTTTGAAGAACGGCTATGATGAAAACGAAATGAAAAGCCATTTTGAAAATTTGTACAAAGCAAAATCAGAAATCGACACTTACAATCTTATGAAGGAGCTTTCTGATTATCTTAGTCATTTTCCTGAAGATATGCATTTTTCAATCAATGGAACTTACGGAAAAGAATGGTTTACATCGCTGCAAAAATCGTTTTTTTGGTATTCAAATGTTTTTGTAGAAGAAACAGAAAATGGATTTGTTGTTTCTGAATCCGATGGGACTTCGCTGAAAAAGGAAATGAAATACAATGGCTCTTCTGAAAATCTTTTTTATTATCCTTCCAAAAGCGAAAAATCATATCGAATTGGAATCGTTTCTCCTAAGCGTGAGGAAAATATTGAGATTCTGTTTGATGATAGAATTATTCAAATTCCGCTTTATGCTGATACGCAGATAGAATCTTTCACATTGCTGAAATATCACGAAATCGAAAGTGAAAAATCTGGATATGTGAGCCTTTCAAGTTTTATTCTTCCTGATTCCAATTCGATTTATAGGAAAGGAGCTGAGATTGTCTTTGAAAAATTTGTGAATGTCGGAAACAAATGGAAAGACAAGGAAAATATAATCGTTGATTTGCGTTCAAACCGTGGCGGAAGAAGTTTTTATGGAACAGCATTTGTTTATTCGATGCTTCAGAATAAGCCAATTTCATTGTCAGACAAAACAGAAAAGAAGATTGATAATTGGAACGATGCCTTTTTTTCAGATTATGAATATATTGAATCTCCATCTGTTATTCAGGCTCACATTATGCATTATGAAAATACAGGTAAAACAAAAACTTATTATTATAAAAATGCTGTTTCAAAATGGAAAAAACAACAGAAAAATCCTCAGAAAAATTGGCTCAAAGTTCAGCCTTCTTCAGATTTAAAGAAAATAGAATCAGATTTTGGTGGCAAATTTATTATTTTAACCGACCGAAATTCCGCAAGCGCGAGCGAAGAGTTTGTTTATAAAATGAAAAAAGTTTTTGGGAACGAGAAAGTCAAAATAATTGGTGAAAATACAGCCGGATGCTACGAATATTGGGATGTCTTGAACTATCTTCTTCCAAATTCAAAACTTAGTGTTCAGCTGGGTTCAAGAAGAGACAAGGCAATTCAGACTTTACAACAATGGCACGGTGAAGGTTATGGAATCTATCCAGATTACTGGAGTCTCGGAAGCGACCTGAACGAAACAATTTTCCTTGTAACAGACGATGAAGAAATGAAAGAAAAATTGAAAAATATAGAGTTCAGGTTGCAATGAAATTAGTTAAACAGTTTGATGGAAATGATTGCGGAGCTGCTTGTCTTGCAATGATTTGCAGACATTACAAAAGTTATTATTCAATCACTCAAATTCGGCAGATTGCTGGAACCGACAGGGATGGAACTTCTTTAAGAGGTTTGATAACAGCTTCTAAAAAATTAGGACTGGAAGCAAAGGCTGCAAAAGGAAATGAGAATATTTTTTCAAAAGATTTTTCAGTTCCATTTATTGCTCATATTAAGGTGAAAGAAAAATATAATCATTTTGTTGTAGTTTACAAAATCTCTGATAAAAAAATATATGTTGCAAATCCTGCTGGTCAGTTTGAGAAATATACGAAAGAAGAATTTATAAAAATGTGGACAGGATATTTAGTTTTAATCAGTCCTACTCCTGAATTTAAAATTTCAAAAAAACGAAATATGTTCTTGAAATTTATTCCGCTTATAAAACCTCATATTAGGCTTGTTTTTATGATGCTTTTTGCTTCTGTTTTATTAAGTCTTTTCGGAATTTTAAGCGGACTTTATTTTCAGTTTTTTATTGATGATATTGTTGGTGCAAAAGCAGAAACTTCACTTCATGTTTTTACATTTGCTTTGGTTATGCTTACACTTTTTTCAAATATACTTACAATTATTCGTTCCCAATTCTTAAGAATCTTTACATTGAAAACAAATTTAAGTTTGTCGCTTTCATATATAAAACATATTTTACATCTTCCGCTTTCATTCTTTGATACTCGCCTTACTGGTGAAATTTTAAGCCGATTTGATGATAGCGAAAAAATACGTTCAACTTTATCGACTGTTGTATTTGGCACTTTATTAGATTTTATTGTAATGGTTTTTGTAAGCGTTTATTTAAGTGTTTCAAATATAAAATTATTTTCTGTTTTATTTACAAGTTGTGCAATTTCTGCCTTTATTGTTGGCTTTACCTCCAAATTTTTCTCCAAAAACTATCGTGAACAAATGGAACAAAGCGCGGACATAAATTCTTATCTTGTTGAGCTTCTTTCTGGAATTCCTGTCATAAAAAGTTTGAATGCGCAAAATTATTCTGGCGAAGAATATGAAAGGCGGCTTGTCCGTTTTGTTGATTTGGGGCAAAAGGCTTGGAACTATGGAAATATAAAGGAACTTGTAACGAATTTTATAACCGGACTTGGCGGAAACTTGATTTTTTGGATTGGCGGATATTTTATTCTTAAAGACACTTTGAGTTTGGGTGAACTTATAAGTTTTAATACTCTTGCTGCATATTTTACAGGTCCTTTAAGCAGATTTATAGAACTTCAGCCGCAGATTCAGGAGGCGATGGTTGCCGCAGACAGAATCGGAGAAATATTGGAACTCGACACAGAAGTTTTAAGCAGCAATGAAGAAAATGTTTCAGAAATTGAATCGCTTTCTCTTCCAATTGAATTTGAAAATGTTACGTTCCGTTATGGAACTCGCCGTGCAGTTTTTGAAAATCTTAATTTTTCAAGCGGACAGAACAGAAAAATTGCGTTTGTTGGAGAGTCAGGCTGCGGGAAATCTACAATTATGAAACTTCTGTTGAAATTTTATGATGCAGAAAGCGGAATGATAAAAATCGGCGGAGAAAACATTTCTGAAATAAACACAGAATCATTGAGAAGCAAAATCGGTTATGTTCCACAGGAAGTTTATCTTTTTAGCGGAACAATATATGACAACATAATAATGGGAAGAAAAGAATATTCTCTTTCCGATGTTCGTCTTGCCTGTAAACGTGCTCAGGCAGATTCGTTTATAGAAAATCTTCCTGAAAAATATTATGCAAAAATCAGTGAACGCGGTTCATCTCTTTCTGGTGGAGAACGTCAGCGAATCGCATTGGCCCGCGCGCTTCTTTCAAATCCGAAGATTTTATTGCTTGATGAAGCGACAAGCGCTCTCGATACAATCAGCGAACGGGAATTCCAGAAAGTTGCAGATGAACTTGGAAATAAAGACGTAGTTACAATCACAGTTGCCCACAGATTGAGCACGATTGTGAATTCTGATTTGATTTTTGTGGTGAGTGACGGAAAAATTGCAGAGCAGGGAACGCACAAAGAACTTTTAGAACGTAAAGGAATTTATTATCGCCTTTGGCATATGTAAGAAATGGAAGAGAAAATAAACTTTGTTACTGAAAAAGAACTTAAATCTTCTCGTGTTTATTATGAATTGCAAATTCCGCCGATTGTGAATAAAGCATTGTTTATAATTACAGCGATTTTCTTTATCTTGATTTTGTTTGTGATTTTTGCGCCTTACAATGTTGTTGTAAAAGCAAATGCTGAAATCCGTTCTGTTGAAAATGTTGCTTACATAACGCCTTTGACAAGTGGAATCGTAACTGAAAAGCGGTTTAATTCTGGCGATTTTGTAAATCAAGATGATGAACTTTACATTCTTGAAAACGATTATATTTATAAAGAAATAGAAACAGAGGAAATCAACAAAGAGGAGATTTTAAAATCGCTTGAAAAAAACAGAACTCTTCTTTCTGCTGTTCAATCTTATGAAGAAAGCGGTGCTTTCACTTTTTATTCCGAAGATGCCTTTGCAATTCCTGAAATCAATGTTTTAATTTCTGAAATAAAAAAACTTGAACTTGAATATAAAAAGGCAAAATCTGATTACGAAACTGAAAACGCATTGTTTCCGAAAGCGACAAGTTTTTCAAATGTTGAAAACGCTAAAAAACTTGCAGACAATACAAAATTGAATCTTGAAAGTTATGTTCATTCTCAAAAGAAAGATTTTGCGGAAAATATAAAAAGCGAAAGCCAAAGTCTAAACGAAACGGAATCAAATATTTCACGATTAAAAACAGAACTTTCAAAAACAATAATAAAGTCGCCAGTTCAAGGATTTTTTGAAGAGATTGTTTCTGTTTCTAAAGGTGAAAACATTGTCTCTGAAACAAGAATTGCGAAAATCATTCCAGAATATGTTGATAAAGACAACGATGAACGCACTTTTGAAAAATCTGCAAAAAACGAAGTGAAAAAAGTCTACATTCAAGTTTCGCAGGAAGATATTGCAGACTTAAAAAACGGAATGGAGTTTTATCTTTCGTTTGCAAAATATCCTTCAAGCGAATATTCCGGCGTAAAAGGAAAGATAACATTTATTCCTAAAGATTATATGACTTTTGATAATGGAGAAGCATTTTATCAAGTTAAAGGAATTCTGGATTCATCAAAACTAAAAAACAGGCGCAATAAAAACGAGATTTATCTTGTTTCAGGAATGAACGCGACCTGCAAGATTATAACTCGCCGCGAGCCGTTTTATCTTTTTTTGTTTGAAAAACTTGGCTTTGAAAATTGAAAGGTTTGCGAAAGGTTTTTTAGAAACTTTCTAAAAATGGAATCTGAAATCTCGTTAACTTTTTTTTTTAGAATTCTTGAAAATAGTCAAAACGGATTTGATGTGGTATTATCTGATAGAAAAATTAAAACTGGGTGGAAATATGCAGATTACAAAAATAAACAACAGAAGATATTTAGGCAATAAATATCGTTTGCTGCCTTTTATCGAAAATGTAATCGCAAATGAATGTGGAGAGTTTGAGTCTTTTGCTGATATTTTTGCAGGAACAGGTGCCGTCTCTTCTGCATATACTGACAAAATTTTATATACAAACGATATTTTGTACAGCAATTATTTATGTCATTTGACTTGGTTCTCAGATGAGGATTTCAATATAAAAAAAATTGAAAAATACATAGGTTTTTATAATTCAGAAATTCCCTTTGAAGAAAACTATATGACACAGAATTTTTCAAACACTTATTTTTCAGATAAAGTTTGTTCAAAAATCGGATTTATCCGTGAAAATATCGAAAATGAATTCAATTCTGGAAATATAAATATCCGTGAAAGAGCGATTTTGATAACATCTCTTCTTTACGGAATTGATAAAATTGCAAATACTTGCGGACACTATGATGCGTACAGAAAAAATGCAAGTCTTGCGAATTTGTTTACTATGTGCGTTCCTGAACCGACTTCAGGTTTAAAGCACAATCAATGTTACAATGAAGATGCTAATGAACTTGTGAAAAGAATTTCGGCTGATGTTGTTTATATAGATCCACCTTATAATTCCAGGCAATACTGCGATGCTTATCATCTGATTGAAAATATTGCACGCTGGGAAAAACCTGTAGTGTTCGGTGTCGCAAGAAAAATGGACAGAGCAAAATTAAAAAGCAAATACTGTACAAAAGAAGCTCCAGAATCATTCTCGGATTTGATAAAAAAAATAAATGCAAAATATATTATCGTTTCATATAACAATATTGCAAACAAAGGAAATGACCGTTCAAACGCCCGTATTTCTGATTCTGAAATTTTGGGGACATTGCAACAAAAGGGAAATGTGAAGATTTTTTCAGAACAATTTAAAGCATTTACAGCTGGAAAGTCAGAGCGCTTTGACAACGAAGAGAGGCTTTTTGTCTGTAAATGCAATTAAAGCCTCTGGAATATACGAATATTATAAAATCTCCTCTTAATTTTACAGGCGGAAAGTACAAACTTCTTCCGCAGATATTGCCTTTATTTCCAGACAACATAAATATTTTTGTGGATTTATTTTGCGGCGGATGCAATGTTTCTGTGAATATCAAGGCAAATAAAATAATCTGCAACGATATTGATAAAAAACTGGTAAAGCTGCTTTCTTTTTTTCGCAAGGAAGATTTCAATAATCTTTTAATTCAGATAAAAGAAATCATAAGAGATTTCAATCTGTCAGATTCGTCAAAAAACGGATATTCATTCTATGGTTCTTCTTCATCGGCAGGATTAGGAAAATTTAACAGAAATGGATTTCTGGCTTTGCGTAATGAATTCAACTCCGCAAATTCAGAATCAGAAAAATATTACACAATGCTTTATGTTTTAATCGTTTATGCGTTCAATAATCAGATCAGATTCAATGCAGAAGGAAAATACAATCTTCCTGTAGGAAAAAGAGATTTTAATATAAGAATGCAAAGCAAATTAAAGTCATTTTTGGAAAAACTGAAAAGCGAAGACATAGTATTTACGAGCAAAGATTTTGCAAAACTGGAAATTGATGAGTTTTCTGAAAATGATTTTATATATGCTGACCCGCCGTATCTAATTACTTGTGCGACTTATAATGAAAAAAACTGGAATGAAACTGAGGAAAAAAGACTGTTGGAATATTTGGATTTATTGAACAGCAGACAAATTAAATTTGCACTTTCTAATGTTTTATCAACAGATAATAAAACAAATGTGATTCTAAAAGATTGGATTTGCAGAAATAAGAATTATATTTGCCATCATCTGAATTATTCTTACAAAAATTCCAATTATCATAAAAAAAATACTGCAAAAACCGATGAGGTTTTAATAACAAACTATTGAACAGAAGGGAAATATGTCGGAAAAAAATATTTCTTTCAAGTCATTTTATTACTCTTTAGGAACAACAAGTTTCCGTATGCAGAATTTCAACCAGAAGATTGAGCAGCAGTTGGATTTGCTTAATCAGTTTTGGCAGCAGCCGAAATATGAACATGAAACGTGGGAATGTAATGAAAGCGTTCAGGAAGCATATTACAATTTTATAAGACAGAATGAATTTTTAAAAGAAGGAGATGCTCCTAGAAAGGCAAAAGATGCTCGGCAAAAAACATCAGGACTCAGAGATATAGGGCTAATTGATGATAACCGTCGGCTTACAGAAATTGGAAAAAAACTTCTTGAGATTTCAAAAGCAAAAGATTTTGAAAGCGACAATTTTTTACAGATTCCAAAGGACAGTTTTATATATTTTCAGCAGCTGTTAAAAACATATATTGAAATTGACAAAGATTCAGGAATAAGACCTTTTATATTGCTTGCAAGGCTGCTTAAGAAATTTATGCTTTTTAAGCAAAGAGGAATTTATGTATCTTTTTCCGCTTTGTATTAATAAAAAATCGACGGATTTTATCGAGAGAAAACTGTTATGTCTTAGAGAAAAAACTATAACCATCGATGAGCTGATAATTGAAGTTTTTATGCAGCAGCAAAATTATAAAGATTCTCTTGAGTTTTTTATTGAAAATAAAAGCATAACACCTGAGACATTCTGTAAAATCGGCTTGAACAGAAAAAGCAAAGAATATGACAAAGCGTATTTTCCTCTCTATCGAGCATTGAGAAAAGTATATTTTGATAATGACAAATCCGAAGAGGCGATTTTTGAGTTGTACGAAGCGTCTGATATAAAAAATGTAAAAACTCATTGGCGAAAAATTTTATTCAAAACTTCTTCAGGTTCTTCAATAAGAAAATCTCCAAAAGAACAGATTCAGACAGCAAATATGTTTTCAGTTTCAGATGACGAAGATGAATTTAAAACTGTTTTTTTCAAGACAATGCATCTGATAAAAGTAAAGAGAACGCTGGAAGATTATTTTGACTTGAATCGGCGTTATTTAAAAATCTCTGACACATTGCTCTTTGCCGACAATCAGGTGAAATTTGATATAATTCCAAAGCATTATTTTTCTTTTGTGCAAAATGAATTTTATGGTTTGGCATTTGAAAAATCAGAAAAACTGACACAGTTCCAAACATTGGAAGATATTTCTCCTTGTTTAGAATTTAATGAAAGCAAACTTCTGGAATCACTTAACAAAGAAAACGGGACGACTTTTGCAAATATCTGTGAAGTTAAAAAAATTGTGGCAGAAGAACGGACTGCTCGTTTTAATAAACTGATTGATGAACGGTTTTCTGACAATCAGCTTGTTTATATCCTGAAACTGATTTCAAATCGGTCTGATAAAGAAATTCAAAATATCGTTACGGATGATGCTGATATTCCTACAATTTTTGAATATATTCTTGGAATAATTTGGTATAAAATAAGCGGGCGGCAGGGCGATATTTTGTCATTTATGAATCTTTCTCTTGAGGCAGACTTGTTGCCAAAAACTCACGCTGGCGGCGGAGAAGCTGACTTAATATTTAAATATGAAGCGAAAGAAGGTTGTTATCCAAGACATGATTTGCTTATTGAAGCGACACTGTCAGATTCAACAAATCAACGACGAATGGAAATGGAGCCTGTTTCACGGCATTTAGGTGAATATATGCTGAAACATAGAAATATGGAGTCATATTGTGTTTTCGTGACAAATTTTCTGCATATAAACGTTATTTCAGATTTCAGAAACAGAAGAAGAATGGAATATTATGGCGGAAAAGACAACAGTGAAGTGATAAACGGCATGATGATTGTTCCGGTGGAAAATAATTTGCTTATTGATATTTTGGAAAAAGGAATAAAATATCCGCAATTATATAAACTGTTCCATGAATTGCACGAAAGTTCTTTAGCACCAAAAGAATGGTTTGAAAATCTTGAAAAAAAGATAAAATCTCAAAACTGAAAAATAAAAAAGGCCGGATTTTTTTCCAGCCTCTTTCTGTTTATAGAATGTTTTTCAGGATTATTTTGTGTGTTCCTGAATCTTGTCTTTTTCTTTTTTGATTTTGTTGTCAAGAACATCCATCATTTTGTTCAAGGCCGCGCCGAAGTCGAAATCTTCAGCAGAAACGTGCGCTGAATTTCCCCATCGGAAATTTATTGTCGCATCTGCTGTGTACGCTTTGTCCTGCTTTATGTTCAAGAGCAAATCGATAATCAGGTCGTCTGCGTAAGCGATTCTCTTAAGTTTTGTTTCAATCATGTCTGACTGCTTTTGTTCCAAGGTAAACCCAACTGCCTTAACTGATGTGGTCATAATTATCTCCTGTGCTGGTCCGCTTTAGGACGTTGTTTTTGAAAGCCGTTCTGTTCGGCTTATATATAATAATACAACTCAAAATCGGAAAACGCAAAGTTTAAATTCTTTTTTAGCGATAGGTTTTAAAAACTGCTTCTTCAACTCTCTTTCATTGTGAAAGATAAGATATTCTGATTTTGAAAGTCCGCCATGGCTGCATTTCAGAGCAAGCAGCTGCAATGTGCAGATTAAATCGGCTGTCTGAAAAAGTTTATAGTCTTTTGGTAAAACTTTCCTTGCTTCATAGTGCGAAAGTTCTGTTGAGAACACAACATTCAATATACGGTTTAATTCGTGCTGCCCATTGTCATAATACAAAATGACATTTTCAAAGCTTTGGAAAAATTCAAGATTTTCCCTGATGAACTCAGACATTTCTTTTGCCATTCTGCCTTCCAGTTTGAACGTGTTTTCAAACTGCCGCTTTTCAAATGCAAAAGTTTTATATTGAATGTCGCACTTTAAGGTAAAATAAAACAGTTTTGTGAACAAGGCTCTGCGTTTGTTTGGCGGTTCGGAATTGAACATTTCTTCTTTTCTGATAAGCGGGGCTGTGTGTATGACAAAATTTTTTCGTAACCAAGCGATTGTATTTCTTCATCAAGTTTTTGAATTTGCGGAGCAATGTCTTTTTCTTGGTCGTGAATGACCATTGTAACGATGTAATATGGTGAATGTGGGCTGTATTCTCCAAAATCTCCGCTTTCATCAACAAAAATGCTTAAATCAGCCAAAATCTTCTCCATACAAAAAAAAAGGCGGGACAGTCTGCCCGCCGTATTTAGGTTGAACCTGGGTCTTTCGACCAGTTCAATAACTGTAATTTAAGTGGAAATCTAGGAAAAGTCAAGTTATAAAGCCTTTTGCAGTCTATTCTTTTCCGTTCCAGCAGTAAGTGCAGAGCCTGCAGTGGTCAAGTCCTGTCGAGTCAAGCATATCGTCCAGCCTGTGGAATCTTAGCGTGCTGAAATGAAGCTCTTTTCGGATTTCCTCAAGCATTTTCTCATATTCAGCGGAATCCGGCTCTGTGTATTTCTGAAGCGTTTCAAGGTCCACGTTCTCGCCTTCAAACTTTTTTACCACACGGCGTGAGATTAAATCCATCTCGCTTTTAGAGCGGCTGAAATTCAGGTATTTGCATCCGAACATAATCGGAGGGCAGGCAGGACGGACATGGACTTCCTTTGCTCCGCTTTCGTAAAGGAAGTCGGTTGTTTCCCTCAGCTGTGTTCCGCGGACAATCGAGTCGTCGATTAAAAGAAGTTTTCTTCCTTCAATCAGCTGCTGGACAGGAATAAGCTTCATGTGCGCGATTAAATTTCTCTGGTCCTGGCTTGTCGGCATAAATGAGCGCGGCCATGTCGGAGTGTATTTTATGAACGGACGTGTGAACGGAATTCCCGATTCGTTCGCGTAGCCGATTGCGTGCGCGGTTCCAGAATCAGGAACGCCTGCAATCGCGTCAGGATGAACATCCGCTTCCATGTCGCGTTTTGCAAGATATTTTCCGCAGTTGTAACGCATCTGCTCGACATTCACGCCTTCGTATTTTGCTGTCGGATAGCCGTAATAAATCCAAAGGAAAGTGCAGATTTTCATTTTGTCGCCGGCTTTCTGAAGGATTTCAACTTTGTCCTGATTCACAAAGGCGATTTCGCCAGGACCTAGCTCCTTGTAGTCTTTGTAGCCCAGGTTTATGTACGCGTGGCTTTCAAACGATACGCAGAATCCTTCGTCTTTCTTTCCTATTTGAAGCGGAGTCCTTCCGAACTTGTCGCGCGCCGCGTAAATTCCTTCCGCCGTCATTAAAAGCATTGTGACAGAGCCTTTTATTTTTTCCTGGACAAACTGGATTCCTTCAAGGATTGTTTTTTTGTGGTTTATCAAAGCGATTATGAGTTCGGTCTGGTTTATTTCTCCGCCGCTCATCTCAAGAAAATGCGTGTATCCGCCGTCCAGGACTTCTTTCACAAGTTCGTCTTTGTTTGTCACGATTCCGACTGTAGTTATCGCAAAGCTTCCAAGATGACTTCTTACCAGAAGAGGCTGAGCCTCGTAGTCGCTTATGCAGCCGATTCCGATTTTTCCGTGCATTTCGCCGATGTCGTCTTCAAATTTTGTGCGGAACGGCGAATTCTGTATATTGTGTATTGAGCGGACAAACTCTCCGTTTTCTGCAAGAACCGCAAGCCCTCCGCGCCTTGTTCCCAGGTGCGAATGGTAGTCAACTCCAAAAAATAAGTCCAAAGAACAGTCGTTGCGGCTGGCAACACCAAATACTCCGCCCATTTGTTTTCACCTCTATGGCGGAAATACTATCAGCAATGGCATAAATTTTCTAGCGGAATCTGAAGAATGAAAGTTTTGACAGAACAATTGATTTTGCATATTATGTCGTATGGAATTATTGGAAAACCGAATCCTGAAGGACGGAGAAATCCTTTCTGGAAATATTTTGAAAGTGAACAGTTTTTTGAATCATCAGATTGATGTCGCTCTGCTTGATGAAATGGGAGCGGAGTTCAGGCGGCTTTACGAGGGAACTGAAGTCACAAAAGTTCTTACGATCGAAGCGAGCGGAATCGCGGTTGCTTATCCAGTCGCAAGGGAGTTCAAAGCTCCTCTTCTTTTTGCGAAAAAACGCCAGAGTTCAAATGTGAACGACGATTTGCTTTCCACAGTTGTCTGGTCTTACACAAATTCCCAGTATTATACAGTTGTCGCCGCGAAAAAATTCATAAAGCCGGAGGACAAGGTTCTTATTGTAGATGATTTTTTAGCCAACGGCTCTGCGCTTTTAGGGCTTATCGATTTGGTCGAGCAGGCAGGAGCGAAAGTCGCCGGAATCTGCATTGCTGTTGAAAAAGGATTTCAGGAAGGCGGAAAAAAAATCCGCGGCAAAGGCTACAGAGTTGAAAGTCTTTCGATAATCGATAAAATGTATGAGGACGGAAGGATTGAATTCCGTCATTGATAAATAAACAGTTTTGGAGGGATTTTTATGTCCAAAGTTGCGCTTGTTACAGGAGCGTCTTCCGGAATCGGACTTGACACCGCGCTTCGTCTTTGCGAAAAAGGGTTCAAAGTCTACGGGGCTGCGCGCCGTGTCGAGCTTATAAAGCCGCTTGAAGAAAAAGGCGGAGAAGCGGTTTTTCTTGACATCACAAAAGAGGATTCTGTCCGCGAATGTGTTTCTTCTGTCCTTGAAAAGGAAGGAAGAATCGATTTGCTTGTGAACAACGCAGGCTTCGGGCTGGGCGGAGCGATTGAAGATGTTCCTGTCGAAGAAGTCCGCCGGCAGTTTGAAGTGAATCTTTTCGGGCTTTCGGAAATAACAAAAGCGGTTTTGCCTTCAATGCGGAGCCAGGGTTCAGGAAGAATCATAAACATTTCTTCGATGGCAGGACGTTTTTCAAGTCCGTTTCTAGGCTGGTACCACGCGACAAAATATTCTGTAGAGGCGTTCAGCGACGCTCTCCGTCTTGAAGTCAAGCCTTTCGGAATAAAAGTCTCCATAATCGAGCCGGGGCTTATCAAAACTGACTGGGGAGTCATCGCGGCAAAAAATATCCGTAAATATTCTGAGTCGTCTGCGTACAAGGACGACGCGGATTCAGTCGCGGGATTTTACGAAAGGAATTACAGAAAAGACAGCGGAATCTCTGAGCCTTCTGTTATCTCCAAAGCGATTGTAAAAGCCGCGACCGGAAAAAATCCGAAAATCCGTTACAGCGTCGGACGATATTCAAAGCTTTTTATCTGGCTAAAAAATCATGTTCCTGAACGCTTTTACGATTTTGCTCTTCTAAAAGTCCTTAAAAGACGCTGAACCGGAAACGCTGAAAATACGGCGAAAACACGATGAAAATTTTATGAAAAGCGGCGAGCCTAAAAAGCTCGCCGCAGTTTTTTTCAGATTGCTTTCAGAAGTTCAGGGATATTTTTCTTTCCGAAAAGGACTTTTTCTCCGCCTTCTCCGTTTTTTATGACAAGGCAGGGAACGCTCATCACATTGTATTTTTCTTTCAAATCGCCGAAGTGGTTCAAATCGTAGACTTCCGCGTTCACATTCGGATTAAGCGACGCGATTTTCTGCGCCGCGGTCACAAGTTCAGGACACATTGTGCATGAAAGGGAGACCAGAATTTTCATGTCCAGAGGATTTTTTATCGCCCTGATTTTTTCAAGTGTCTCTTCGTCGATTGCCTGGCCTGAGCCCGACGCGTTGTAAAGCCCCAGGACAAATGATGTGAACTCGTGTCCGCCCGGAACTCCGTGGAACGAAAGCCCTGTGTATTCTCCGTTCTGGCGTAGAATTTTCACAAAAGGAAGAACGCTTTTTTCTTCGCCGTCTGAATCCGCAAATCTTACTGTAAGTTTTTCAGTGAATTTTGCAAGTTCTTCCATATAAGTTTTAAGTTCGCCGGAAAGCTCCTTTTTTTCCAGATTGTCAAGATGAAGCTCAAGCACAAGCGGATTTTCCATTTTCGAGAACACTGTGTTCAGCTGTCCTGTTATTTCATCGGAAAAGAGGCTTGATTCGCTTTTATGGTTTTCCAGTTCAGCTCCGTCCTTGTTTTTCGTGTTCTCATCAAGTTTTTTTGCGGCGGGAATATCCGCTTTTCTTCCTGTTTTTGCCTGCATCGCGGAAATGTATTTTGCGCATTCTGTCGCCGCGATTGCCCCGTCGCCTGTCGCTGTTACAACTTGCCTTAAAGGCTTTATGCAGACATCTCCTGCGGCGTAAAGTCCGTCTCTGCTTGTCTTCTGGCTTCTGTCTGTGATGACATATCCGTGCTCATCAAGCCGAGCGATTTCTTTAATAAGAGAAGTTGAAGGCTCGTAGCCCGCGAACACAAAGACTCCGAAAGTTTCTCCGTTTTCAGGCGAGAATGTTGTCTCTTCTCCGGTTTTTGTGTTCCTGTATGTTATGCTTTTTAAAACCGAGTCGCCTTCGACTTTCACAACTTCTGTGTTTGTAAGAACAGTGATTTTTTCGTTTTTCCGCGTTTCGTCCGCGGTTTTCTTGGCGCATGAAAAATCATCGCCGCGTATCAGAATTGTGACGTGGCTTGCGTATTTTGTAAGAAACACAGATTCCTCCGCGGCCGCAAATCCTCCGCCGACAACAAAAACTTCTTTTCCTGTAAAGAATTCTCCGTCGCAGGTGGCGCAGTAAGCGACTCCGCGTCCTTTGAATTCGTTTTCGCCTTTAAAGCCTACAGTCCGAGGATGCGCTCCGCTTGCAAGAATGATTCCAAGGCATTCAAAAGTTCCGCGGCTTGTCTTTACTTTCCGGACTGTGTCCTGAAAATCAAGCGCGTTCACTTCCGCGGCAAGGAATTCGCATCCGAATGATTCCGCCTGTTTTCTCATCCGTTCTGTGAGTTCTTTTCCGCTGACTTTTCCGCTTCCCGGAAAATTTACGACTTCGGAGGTTATTGTAATCTGTCCTCCGAAGGTTTCTTTTTCGATGACAAGGACACGGTAGCACGCTCTGGCAAGATAAAGTCCGGCGGTAAGTCCTGCCGGACCTCCGCCGATTACTACCGCGTCATAGAAATTTTTATTGTCCATGCGCGTTCTCCAGTTTTTTGTTTTTCCCTGCGGATTTTATTGCTGTTTGTTTTTCGTATGACTGATTTACAGCGCTCCGACAAGGTCAAGGCTTGGCTTTAGGGTTTCTGCTCCAGGTTTCCACTTTGCAGGGCAGACCTGGTCTCCGTGTTCCGCGACAAACTGGCTCGCCTGAAGCCGTCTTAAAAGCTCTTCAGCGTTTCTTCCGACATTTCCCGCGTTCACTTCGTATACAACGATTTTTCCTTCAGGATTCACGATGAAGCTTCCGCGTTCCGCCATTCCGTCCGATTCGATAAGAACCTCAAAATCCTTGGCAAGCGCGTGAGTAGGGTCTGCGAGCATCGGATAAGTGAGTTTTCCGATTTTTTCAGAATGGTCGTGCCATGCTTTGTGCACAAAATGAGTGTCGCATGAAACCGAATAGATTTCGCATCCGGCTTTCTTGAAGTCCTCGTATTTTTCCTGAAGGTCTTCAAGCTCTGTAGGACAGACAAAAGTGAAATCCGCCGGATAGAAGAAAAATATGCTCCACTTTCCGAGAATATCTTTCTTGGTGACAGTTTTGAATTCTCCGTTCACATAAGCCTGAACAGAAAAATCCGATACTTCTTTGTTGATCATTGACATAAAAATGCCTCCTTCGCTTGTTTGTTTTATATTGAAAGACGAAATGTTTTTATGCCGGACAATGCTGAAAGATGCAGAACAAAGGTGAATGACTTTGGACGCAAATCGTCTGATTCAATTTCAGTTTTTTTCCGCGCATTCCCCGCAGATATAAAATGCCTTTAAATCATAGCCGCTGATTTTTACTCCGCTTTCTTTTCTGATTTTTTCGCTCAAGTCGCCGATATGAATGTCCTTGAGTTTTCCGCATCGGACGCAGACAAGATGCTCGTGCTTTGTGTTGTTGTCATAACGGTCGGAAAATCCTTCCACGCTGATTCTCCGGATTTTTCCGCTTTCTACAAGCGAGTTCAGATTGTTGTATACAGTCGCAATGACGACCGCCGGATATTCCTTTTTCAGAAGAAAAAATATCTGTTCCGCTGTCATGTGTTTTCCTTCTGAACATACGATATTCAGAATGCTGTTTGAATATCTCATCGCGACTTCCTTTATTAGAATTAGAATGATTCTAAAATAAATTAAAATTGTTTTTTCTTCAATGTATTTGCGAAGAAATGTTTCTCATTAAGGAATTTTGAGGAATTTTCTGAAGGATTTTCAGTTGGGCGAAGTCTTTCGGATTCTGCTTTCCGCGTGGACGTTTTCTGAAAAGGCAAAGTTCGGCAAAACAAAAATCCTGCTAAAAACAGGACGGCGCATACGATTTTGATTTTCGTTCTTGGAATTATAGGTTAGAATAAAAACATGAAAGAATTCGTTTTTGCAAACCTTCCATGGTTCTGGCTTTCTTTGCTTGTGGTCTTTGTGGTGGTTGAGGCGTTCACAATGTCTCTTACGACAATCTGGGCGGCAATCGCTTCTGTCCCGATGATTTTCATTTCACGGACCGCGCTTCCGTTCCGCTGGCAGCTTCTGATTTTTCTGGTTCTTACGATTGTCCTTGCTGTTCTTACGCGTCCGTTCGCTGTGAAGAAACTCAGGCTGGGAAAAGAAAAACTCAATGTCAACTCGATGATCGGCGAGGAAGTTCTGATTGTAAAGCCGATTTCTGAATTCCAGAAAGGCGAGGCTAAAGCCAAGAACGGCGTTGTCTGGACAGCGACTTCTGAATCTTCCGCGGAAATCCCTGAAAATTCTGTCTGCGTCGTGACAAAAGTCCAGGGCAACACTCTTGAAGTGAAAGCAAAATAATTGATAAAAAATTAATTTATAGGAAAAAACAGGCGGTCAGCCTGAAATCAATTTCTGAAAACAGTTTAGCGAGGTTTTTATGATTTATGTGATTATCGGAATTCTTGTTGTCGTTCTTCTTCTTGTTGTGACGAACATAAGAATCGTTCCCCAGTCGTACGCGTTTGTAATCGAAAGGCTCGGCGCGTTCTCTTCCGCCTGGCAAGTCGGAATCCATGTCAAGCTTCCGTTCATTGACAGAATCGCGAACAAAATGTCTTTGAAAGAGAAGGTCCTTGATTTTGAGCCTCAGCCAGTGATTACAAAAGACAATGTCACGATGATGATTGATACAGTCGTCTATTTTCAGATTACAGACCCTAAGCTTTACACTTACGGAGTTGAGCGTCCGATAAACGCGCTTGAAAATCTTTCTGCCACGACACTTAGAAACATAATCGGCGAGCTTGAGCTTGACCAGACTTTGACAAGCCGCGATGTGATAAACACAAAGATGCGCAGCATTCTTGACGAGGCGACCGACCCTTGGGGAATCAAAGTGAACCGCGTCGAGGTTAAGAACATCATGCCGCCTGAAGCGATAAAAGAAGCGATGGAAAAGCAGATGCGCGCGGAACGCGAGCGGCGCGAGGCGATTTTAAAGGCGGAAGGCGAAAAGCAGTCCGCGATTCTTGTCGCCGAAGGAAAAAAGCAGTCTCTGATTCTTGAGGCGGAGGCGGAAAAAGAGGCCGCGATTCAGAAGGCGAAAGGCGAGGCGGAAGCGATTATCGAAGTCCAGAAAGCGAAAGCCGAAGGATTGAAAATGATAAAAGACGCCGGAATTGATTCTGCGGTTTTAAAGCTCAGAAGCATTGAAGCGTTTGAAAAGTCAAGCGACGGGCAGGCGACAAAAATAATAATTCCGTCGGATATTCAGAATATGGCAGGAATTGTTGAAAGCATTTCAGAAATCGCGCGGAAATAATATAATCGGATATGTTTAAAAATTACCTGCTTGTTTTTCTTGTTTCTATGGTTCCTCTGATTGAGCTCAGGGGAGCGATTCCGATTGGCTTCGGCTGGCTTCAGTCTGCTTTGGATGTTTCTGTGCTTCCGCCGAAATACATTGTTTCTATTTATATAACCGCGATTCTTGGAAATATGGTTCCGGTTCCTGTCATTTATCTTTTCGCGAGAAAATTCCTTGAATGGGGACAGGACAAAAAAATCATCGGAAAAATCTGTTCGTTTTTTCTTGTGAAGGGAAAATCCGCAGGCGAAAAGCTTGCAGGCAAGGCTGGACGCGGAATTTTTGTCGCGCTGTTCCTGTTTGTCGGCGTTCCTCTTCCTGGAACTGGAGCATGGACAGGAACTCTTGCGGCAAGCCTTCTTGACATGAAGTTCAAGGACACTGTGGTAGCCGTCATGTGCGGAGTTCTTCTTGCCGGACTTATAATGATGGCAGGAAGTTTCGGGCTTTTTACAGCGATTTTTTCCGCCGGATGATTTAAGGCGGATGGAAGAATGGCTGAAATGTCATCGGAAAAAAAATGACCTTGGTCATTTTTGCAGTAACTTTGGTTATTTTTTTGATTTTCGGATTGATTTTTCGTTTTCTGCTTGCTAGGATTTTCTCGACACGAAAAAAAACTTGTAAAACTTAGAAAAGGAGTTTACAAATGAAAAAGATTGTTTTGTTTTTGTCGGTTCTTGCAGCCGGATTTGCGGTTTTCGCGGAAAGCGATTTCAGCATAAAGCTTGCGCCGACAATGTATCAGGAAATCTATGCCCTGGACGGAGATTCTAAAGGGCAGGGAAAATCTGCAAGCCAGTGGGGAATCGGAGTTGTGAACTACAATTTCTTCGGCGAGAACAACCGTTTCGGCTGTTTTGAAATGCTTTCGTTTGATTTCTCAAGTTCGACCAATATCAATTTTGTTCTGGGCGCGGCAATCGGAAACGATGTGAACGAGCAGATAAGATTCCAGGGCGGACTTGGCGCTGCATTGAGCGTAGAACAAGTTGACAGCCTTGAGAATGTCTCTGGAACTTCTGTGACTACAACAAGAAACAAGGTTCGTCTCGGTCTTACAGGCGACATGGCGATGAAGCTTACTCCGCACAGGCTTTTCTCTCCTGTAATCGGGCTTGCGGTGACCTACAATCCTCTTTGCATAACTACAGTCAATGTCTCGAATTCGGAAAGCTATCTTGAAGGCTACAAGTATTACCACAGATTCGCTTTCAATCCTTACATCAACTTCTGCATCAACCTGAAATAAAGCATAATGATTTTCTGAAATCTGTAAAAAGTCTGGAAAACGGAATGCGGTTTTTGCGTTCCGTTTTTATTTTGCTGAATTTATTTTATAAGAAGGCAGTTCGCGAACGCTTCTACAGCTTTTCCTTCGCCGACTGCATCAAGTTTTTCAGAAGTCTTCGCTTTGACAAATATTTTTTCCCCGGGAACTTCGAGGATTCCTGCGATTGATTCAATCACTTTTTCTCTGTGCGGAACGAATTTCGGCTTTTCAAGTTTTACAACGCAGTCAAGGTTTGAAAGTTTCCAGCCTGCGTTTTTCACATCGTCCCAGCATTTTTTCAGAAGAATTTTCGAATCAGCGTCCTTCCACTTTTCCTCTTCAGGCGGAAAATATGCTCCGATGTCGCCAAGTCCGCTTGCTCCCAGAAGTGAATCTGTAATCGCGTGAAGAAGAACATCTCCGTCGGAATGCGCGGCTTCTCCTTTTTCAAAAGGAATTTCGATTCCGCCGAGCATGAGTTTTCTTCCTTCTTCAAGCCTGTGAAGGTCGTAGCCGAATCCGCACCGAATTTCCATTTTTCCTTCCTTTCCGGATTCTTTCACGGATTTATGCAAAGTTTTCTGTGAATCTGTTTTCAGGAAATCCGTATTTTTGTAATCCTGGCTGTATGTGATTTTTTTGTTTTTCGCGTCGCCCTGAACAACTTTTACCTTTCCTTCAAAAAGAGCGTATATTTCCGTGTCGTCAGTGAACTCGCGGTTTTCTGAAATCGCTTTTCTGTGAGCGGAAAAAAGTTTTTCAAATCTGAATCCTTGCGGAGTTTGTATTGCAGCCATCGAGGAGCGTTCAAGATGGGTTTTTATGAATCCTTCGTCGTCGATGATTTTCTGAGTGTCTGTCGGCGTGATTCCAGGAGCCGCCGCTCCGAATTCAACGGCGGCTTTTGCGGTTTCAATGACAGTTCCGGGGCTTAAAAAAGGCCGCGCTCCGTCGTGAATCAGAACGATGTCCGGTTTTCCGCGGTTCTTCTGATTGTTCTGATTCTCCTGATTCGTCAGGTTTGTTTTGTTCGGCAGATTGTTTTTTCCGCTCCGGTTTTCTGCTTTCTGTGATTTTTCGTCGATTGATTTCAGGGCGTTGAAAATTGATTCCTGCCGAGTTTTTCCGCCCTCGACAAATTCAACAGGAAGCGAAGAGGATTTTATTTTGTCGCGGACATATTTGTCACAGAAAAGCGCGTTTTCCGCATCTTTTTCTCCGCCTTTTTTTACTGTTATTGTCAGTGAAGACAGGTTCAGGGTTTCAAGGAAAACTTTCGCCGATTTTGAAAGAACAGTTCCGTCACCAAGCGGAAGATATTCTTTCTTTTCTGAACCGCCCATTCTTGTCGAAGAACCGGCGGCCGCGATGACAAGCGCGATTTTCACGTTTTCCAGAGTTTTTGATTCAGGAGGATTTTCCAAAGATTCTGATTTTTTAGAAGTCTTCGTCATCGCTTTCGTCAAGCTCGTCGTCCATTTCTTTAGAGGAAGAGTTCCGTCCGTCGTCAGAAGAATCTGAGTCACGTGATTTTGGATTCACATCGTCCATAAGCGAATCGTCTTCGTCCTCCTCGTCTTCAATTATTTTCTTGACTTTTGGAGCCGCTCCCGGCGGTTCAAGTTTTGTATGGATTACTGACTCGATTTCTTTTTCTTCTCTTTCGAGCGCGATCGATGCTTCCTCGGCAAGCAGTTTTTTTGCCGAATCGTAAAGTTTCCGTTCAAGAATCGGAAGCTCTTTTATTTTGCTTCTGTTGTAAAGGCAGCGGACAATTGTCGCGATGTCCGCGATGCTTCCTTTCTTCAAAAGGTCAAGGTTCATCTGGTAACGAAGTTTCCAGTCGGAAGTAATCGGTTCAAAATCATCTGAAAGCAGATCCAATGCTTTTTGCGCTTCGTCCGCGGAAACTATCGCGCGGATTCCAAGTCCTTCTGCCTTGTCCACAGGAACCATTACAATCATGTCCGACGATTCAATGTAGATTTTGTAATAAGGAAGGTCTTCGCCGCGGAATGTCTTGTTGAAATGTTCTGTGACAACTCCGACTCCTTGCGAAGGATAAACAATCTTCTGATTGATTTCAAATTTTGTATCGCTCATATTGCGACAGTATAGCACAGAAGCAAGCGAATTTCAATTTTTCGTATTTTCGTATTTTCGTGATTTTCGGTGTTGCCGAATGAATGAAAGTCGGTGAATTAAAAATATATCGGTTTTTGATTCTTTCCTGCATGATCATTGCATTTTCAAGCCTTGTGACTTATATTTAAAACCAAGGAGAAACTTTTATGTCTTACGAAACAGTAATAGAACAAGTCAAGACTTTGCCAGAAGAATGTCTTGATGATGTTTCAAAGTATATGTCTTTTCTTCTTTACCGATATGGACAGAATGAAATAAATCATCTTTCTGAAAGCGACGAAGAATTTAATGAAAAAATGAAGAAAGGTTATGACGATATGGTTCAAGGGCGGGTAAAACCGCTGGAAGAAGCGTTTTCAGATGTAAAAAAGCGTTTTGCATAATGAATTTTAAAGTTGTGCTTTCAGAGCAGGCTGAAGATGACCTCGCAGATATTTATTCTTACATTTTAAATATTCTCCAGTCAGAAAAGAATGCGGATTCTGTGCTTGACAGGCTTTATTCTGCTATGAATGATTTGACTTTTATGGCAGAAAGTTATCATCTTTATCCGAATGAACCATGGCGCTCATCGGGTGTTCATTATTTCTCTGTAAACAATTATTCAATTTTTTATGCGGTAAATAACGATAAGAAAAATCCTGTAATAACAGTGCTTCATATTGTTTATGGAAAAAGAGATTTAGATAAAATTCTGGCTAGCAATTCTTGACGCTGAAATCCTAAGAAGACGTTTCCGCATTGATAAAATCCGTCGGTTCAGTTATCCTAGAAAAATCACCTAAAACGATTCGACCGGAATTGTGCGGCGAATAAAAACTAAAACGGCCCACGCCAGAGTCGAAAGGAGTTACAAATGGCAAACAACGAAAAAAATCCACATGCATGCACTTTAGACAAAATTATTAGTCTTTGCAAAAGACGAGGCTTTGTTTATCAGGCTTCGGAAATTTACGGCGGACAAGCAGGAGCATGGGATTACGGTCCTTTGGGAGTAGAATTTAAACGAAACATTCAAAATGAATGGTGGCATTATATGACGCAGCTTCACGACGATGTTGTCGGTCTTGATTCTGCAATTTTCCAGCACCACACAACTTGGAAAGCGTCTGGTCACGTTGACCACTTTTCTGACCCAATGGTTGACTGCCTTGAATGTAACGCACGACACAGAGCAGACAAACTTATAGAAGATTTTGTTGCGGCAAATCCAGATAAAAATCCGGGAAAACCAGTTGATACAATGACGCACGACGAAATGAAAGCGTTTATCGATGCAAACATTAACTGCCCAACTTGCGGAAGCAAAAACCGAAAATATACAGCGGTTCGCGAATTCAACCTTATGTTCAAAACTTATCAAGGTCCAATTGCAGACGATGCGCACTTAATTTATCTTCGCCCAGAAACTTGTCAGGGAATTTTTACAGATTTTAAGAACATTGTTCAGTCTAGCAGAATGAAAGTTCCGTTTGGCGTTGCGCAGGTCGGAAAATCTTTTAGAAACGAAATTATTTTTAA
>CAZSHF010000024.1:0-29565 GCA_964606655.1 uncultured Treponema sp. | reverse complement strand
CAGTTGTAGCGCAGCCAGGCGGTTCAGTTCGCGACGACCAAGTTATAGAAACTTGCGATGAGTACGGAATGGCTATGGCATTTACAGGAATTAGATTGTTTCATCATTAATCTATGCGAGTTTGCTTGCAAACTCGTTAGTGAGCGGAGCGGGCGTTGTAATCGAGTTTGCGTTGCAAACATCGCAGGGCGGCGTTTGAGCCCGCTGGGTGGGGTAGCGGAAAAGGCAACAAAGCGTAGCAATTTGCCTTTGCAGCGAGGGGCGGTGCTCCGCCCCACAAAAATAAAAATTCAGAGGAAAAAATGTCTGTTACTGTAAATGGCAATAATTTAACTATTGAAGATGTTTGCAACGTTGCTTACAAAAATGAAGAAGTTTCTTTGCCGAACGACAAGGATTTTTGGGAACGACTAGAAAAATCACGCCAATTTTTGATGGATTACATAAATACTGGCGTTCCAACTTACGGCGTTACAACTGATTTTGGCGATTCTTGCAATAATCAAATTAGTGTTGATAAAGCAGGCGAACTTCAGCGCACAATTTGCACTTACCACGGAATTGGCTTAGGTCCAAAGTTTGATAAGGAAACTGGACGCGCGGTTGTTCTTGCTCGCCTAAATGGAAACGTAAAAGGCGGTCATTCCGCAATTCGCCCGGAACTTGCAAAAATGCTTGTTACTTTGCTAAACAAAGACATTATTCCAGTAATTCCGGAACTTGGTTCAGTTGGCGCTTCGGGCGACTTAACTCCGCTTTCGTATTTGGCGGCGGCAATTATGGGACAGCGAAATGTCTATTACAAAGGAAAAATTGTTCCAACAATGGAAGCGTTCAACGCAGAAGGAATAAAACCGCTTCCAATAGAAGCAAAAGAAGGCTTGGCTTTAATGAACGGAACTAGCGTTATGACGGCGGTTGCGTCACTTGCGCTAAAAAAAGCGGAACGACTTGCTAACATTTCCGACTTTTTAACTGCGGTTACAAGCGAAATTACTCGCGGAAAAGACACTCCGTTTGTTAAAAAAGTTAGCGAAATTAAAAATCATAAAGGACAATGCGATTCTGCCGCCTACGTTTACAATATTATAAAAGATTCTAAGCGCGTTTTCCGTTACGAAGATTTTTTAAATAGCCAGATTACAAAAATGGACGGAAAAAAGTTCGTTGCTCAGCAAAATAAAATTCAAGACAGATATTCTATTCGCTGCGCACCGCAAATTAACGGAGTTTACCGCGACACTTTGCAAATTGCTCGCTCTTGGATTACAGAAGAATTGAACAGCGCAAACGATAATCCGCTTGTAGACATTGATGCAGAACGCATTTATAACACAGGAAACTTTTATGGCGGACACATTTGCGCTTCTTGCGATTATTTGCGAATTGCTTTGGCAAACATTGCAGACCTTTCCGACAAGCAAGCGGAAGTTATTATCGACGGAAAATTCAACGGATTAACGGAAAATCTAATTCCAGTAACTCCACCGGAACATCCGCGCGCAGGTTTGCGTCTTGGTTTTAAGGCGGCGCAAATTACGATTTCTGCAATTCGTGGCGAAGTTCAAACTTGCACTTTTCCGGTTAGCATAACGTCGGCACCAACAGAAGCGTTGAATCAGGATAAAGTTTCTATGGGAACAATTTCGGCTAGAAAACTTCGCGACCAGATTGAACTTGTTTATTTGCAGTTTGCAACGCATTTGTTGGCCGCAATGCAAGCGGTGGATTTAGCGGGCAAAGACGATTTTTCGCCTTTTACAAAAAAAGTTCACGAAGAAGTTCGCCGTTTAAGTGCGTTTGTAGAAGACGACCGTGCATTAGACAAAGATGCAGAGGCGGTTTGTGCTTGGCTTAAAACAACTGATTTGTTTGAATAGCGTTCACTTATGGACATTTGGAGAGAATTACACTTTTGGCTCATCTAAAAACCGTGATTTGACTCACAGACGATTCACTGAATTTCTGAATTGATGAATATAACTCATTCCCGGATTATCTGAATTTCTACACACGAGATAAAACATTTTTTTTTGTTTACAACTCAGCAGATATAGGCATATAATGTAATCAACACTAACTATATATAAGGAGTTTATTATGAAAAAAATCATTGCTGTGGCCGTGGCTGCAACATTGACAGCTGGGGTTGTATTTGCGGACGGAATAACGTTCGGTTCCTGGGGACGAGGTCTTTTTGTCGGAGCGGCAAACGCTTACACAAATCGTGCCGGCGAAACAGAAAATCACAACACAGTCGTTACAGGCACACACCAATCGTGGGGGGGGGCAGATCCTAGGACAGGATTGAGCATTCATGGCTCGACAGAAAAAATCGGGTTCAACCTTGATATTTTTGCAAACGGCACAAGCATAGGGCTTGGCGACAATGCAGACATCTGGGTAAAGCCAATCGAACAAATAAAACTCGTTTTTGGAAAAATGGACCACAACGAGCTTAGAGGCGACGCCGCATTCGGACTTTGGAACTGGGACAGAATCGGTGTAATAGGAAAAACAGACGAAGAAGGCTGGACATTTCCAGACATCTTTGATGTTGAAGGATTCAGCGCAATCATATATCCAATCGAAGGTCTTACAGTCGGACTTGCAGTTCCTCTTGACTTGTCTGGACTAAATCAACAAACACTTGGCGACGCTTACACACGCGGAGCAAAATACGGCGCGGCCTACACAATCGCAAATGTAGGAACAATCAAAGCGGGCGCGGTAACAAAACCAGTTTACAATCCGGACAATCTCACAAGCACAAAAGCGGGAGCAGACATAGTCGCGGCATTTGACCTCACTGCGGTTGACAATCTTTTGGTTTCTGTAGGCGCTGTGATTCCTGCTGGCTATTATGTCTCAGCAAACAGAAAAGCCGCTCCTGATGTAAGAGCATACGGAAAATTCGGAATCGATGCTTTCACAATCCACGCTCTTGTCGGAACAAAAATCGGAACTCATGACGACAACGCAGACAACATTAAAAACGACGGCGCGTTCGGCTTCAGATTTGGAGCAGGCGTTGACTACGCGTTTGAAAACGGCATCGGACTTTTCGCTGATATTCAGTACGCGAACGGAATCTGGATGGCAAACAACTCCGGCACGAACAGAGACGCTCTCACATTCGGTCTTGGCGTGACACAAGGATTTTCCAACGGACTTATCGGAATCGCGTTTGAAGCGACGACAAACGGCGGAAACTACGCTCGTTATCCACAGGAAAAGACAGAAGCTTTCGCCTGGGAAGTTCCCGTCAGATTTGAGTATTTCTTCTAATAAAAGAAAGACGTAAAGCCTCCTATGTGTTTGTAATTCGGCTGTCCATATTTTTGGGCAGCCGTCTTTTTACAAAAAAATCAGATATACAAAGAGAAATTAAATGAAAAAAAACATTTCAGCATTCTGCATTTTCTGTTTGATTTTCGCATTTTCAAATATACATTTTATTTCATGCCGTTCAACACAAGTCCAAGGCGGCTTATACGACAGTGATTCAGAATCAGCTCCTGTAAAAACAGACGGAACAAAAATCCGCGGCACAAAAATCTCCAACCGACAGAACGAAAGACAAAAGGAAAGCGACCCTTACAGCGACGAAAAAATCCGCGGCGGGAAAAGTTTTGTCCAGCAGCTTTTGAATACAGAAAAATACAATAAAATCGAAAACTCAAGCCTTTTCACAAAATCCTTTATCGGAAGAATGACCGAGAAGAAAATCTCTCTGATACACAAGCCGGAAACTGATATGGCAGGTTTTCTGGTGCGTTACGACACTTCGCTTTACACATTCTATATGGCAGAAAAGGACAGAAATGCTTTTATAAATGCTGTGGACAAATATCTTTCTGATTTTGAAGGCAACTTGCTAGAACGAAAAGGCGGACGGAAAACGCAATCAGTTTATGGAAACGCTTCATGCTTTCAGGAATTCGGAATTGTCGAGGCGATGATGAACAACTATTCAAAGCCTAAAGTCGCGTTAGGCTACAGTTTTTCAGACGGCTCTCCATATTTCACGCTCACTGTGAAGTCTTCAAAAAATCTGAATGAAAATATCGGCCCGAATGATGTTCAGCAGAACATTGAGCAGAAATATTATTTCAGCAGAGAGCAGGCGGAAAAACTTCAGGATTTTATGAGGAACGAGAACGTAAATTCTTTGGGCGATTTGCTATGATTCCGCGTTTTTTGATTCAGTTATTTTAAATTTTAGCACATTTTTCTTAAATTTTCAGCAGTTTTCTCGTCTTCAGAATGGCTTAAAACAACCGATTTGTTTGAATGAGGAAGTTTCAAAAGTAGATATTTCGCTTCGCTCAACATGACTTTTGAAACAGACTCGAATAAATGTATGCTTAAAACAAAAAGGCTTTCCGTTTTATCCGCGATTTTTCGCACATAAGCCGGAAAGCCTTTTAGTATTTTTTACTATTTATAAAATCACGAAACCTTAAGTCCGAATTTCTGCATCAAGCCGAATTCCTCAAGATAATGGACTGTGCGGTAAACTGTCGCTCGCCCGATTTCCTTGTCTGACGACTTCGCCAAATAGTAAAGCTCTTTGAATGAACTGCCTGGATTTTCTAGGATGATTTCAAGAAGATTTTTTCGCTGCTCTGTAATCCGGCAACCGTTTTCTCTGAAGATTTGTAGAATAAGATTGTATTTTTCTTCCATAAGCCTTAATCCCTCTTTTGTTAGAATATGCTAACGGATTAAAAAAGTCAATTCTCAATCAGAGCTCTTGCAAAAGTTCTTAATTGAGAAAGATTTGAAAGTGCGATATATTAAACGCCGTATGAAAAAGGGATTTGACAACGAGAAATATCTGAAAATTCAGTCAGAACACATCAAAGAACGTATAAGAAAATTCGGAAACAAGCTTTATCTTGAATTCGGCGGAAAACTTTTTGACGATTACCACGCGTCAAGAGTTCTTCCGGGATTTGAGCCTGACAGCAAACTTAAAATGCTTATGCAGCTTTCCGATTATGCGGAAATCGTAATCGTAATCAGCGCGGTTGACATTGAAAAAAACAAAGTCCGCGGCGATTTGGGAATCACTTACGATATGGACGTTCTTCGCCTGCGCGATGAATTCCAGAGCCGCGGGCTTATGGTAGGAAGCGTTGTCATAACACATTACAGCGGACAGGCGGCCGCAGACATTTTCAGAAAAAAACTCAAGAAACTTAAAATCAAGACCTATGTCCATTACACAATTCCCGGCTATCCTTCAGATGTCGCGCTTATAAACAGCGACAAAGGCTACGGAAAAAACGACTATATAGAAACAAGCCGACCGCTTGTTGTTGTGACTGCTCCAGGTCCAGGAAGCGGAAAAATGGCGACCTGCTTAAGCCAGCTTTATCAGGACAACCGGCGAGGAATCAAATCAGGCTATGCGAAATTTGAAACATTTCCTATCTGGAATCTGCCTTTAAAGCATCCTGTGAATGTAGCCTACGAAGCGGCGACCGCAGACTTGAACGATGTGAACATGATTGACCCATGGCATCTGGAAGCGTACGGAAAAACAACTGTGAACTACAACCGCGACATTGAAATCTATCCTGTTCTCGATGCGATTTTCAAAGGAATCTACGGAAAAAATCCTTACAAATCCCCGACAGACATGGGCGTAAACATGGCAGGAAACTGCATTATCAACGATGAAGTCTGCCGCGAGGCAAGCCGGCAGGAAATAATCCGGCGGTATTATCAGGCTTTGGGTTCACTTGCGGAAGGAAACGGAACTGAAGAGGAAGTGAACAAAATCGAGCTTCTGATGCAGCAGGCTCAGATTTCGACAAAAGACAGAAAAGTTTCCGTCGCCGCCGTTGAACGCGGACTCAAATCAGGCGTTCCTTGCTCCGCGATTGAGCTTGATGACGGAAAAATAATCACAAGCGAAACATCCGCTTTGCTTGGAACAAGCGCGGCCCTGATTCTGAACGCGACAAAATATCTTGCAGGAATCGACCACAAAGTAAAACTCATTCCTTCAAAGATGATTGAGCCGATTCAGAAAATGAAAGTCACTTATCTTAAAGGAAACAATCCGCGGCTTCACACGGACGAAGTTCTGGTCGCTCTTGCGATGCTTTCCGAAGAAGATGAGAACTGCGCAAAAGCCTTGGCGGAGCTTCCGAAGCTCTGCGGCTGTCAGGTTCACACAACAGTTCTGCTGAGCGAAGTCGACAAGAAAATCTACAAAAAACTCGGCGTTGAATTGACTTGCGAGCCTGTGACAAAGAAAAACAGGACAATCTGATTCCTGTGGCTTCTGCAATATTCTGATTTTATGGTTTTATGAACAAATTTAACGAAGAAATAAATGAAGAACTCAAGCAGAAACTGCGTTTTCTTGCGGACAAATTTGAATCAGTTTCGTTTTACGATGAAGATCCAAGCCAGTTTTTGAATCACTATGAAAACCAGGACCAAACAGAAGTCGCTTCGTTTATCGCCTCTCTTCTTTCGTTCGGCTCAAGAAAACAGTTCATTTCGAAAATAAAATTCATCTTTTCCTTGGCGGACAAAAAAGGCGGAATCCTTGAATGGATTAAAAACCGAGGATTTCTGACTGACTTTCATCCTGAATCAAAAGACTTAAGCGAAAAATTCTACAGATTTTATTCCTGGAAAGATTTGCAGGTTCTTTTTGAGGAAGCTGCCGGCGTTCTGGAATCAGGCAAAAGTTTTGGCGAAGCGATAAAAGAATCATACGAAAAAAAACTTTCCCTGCACGAAACCGAAAATGATTCTTCAAAAACCAGCGGAACAATGGAATATGGCGGAAAAATGAAATCCGCCGCCGCGAAAACAAAATTCCCGAACAGAAACAGCTCCTCAAAAAACGGCAAAGAAACCAGCAGAGCGGAAAGTCTTGCATCTGCAATCCAAGACTTTTTTCCGAAATCAAAAATCGTACCAAAAGGAAAAACTTCCGCAAACAAAAGAATTCATATGTTCCTTCGCTGGATGGTCCGCAAAAATTCCTGCGTCGACAAAGGATTCTGGACATGGTTTTCGCCTTCCGACCTGATAATTCCGCTGGACACTCACGTGATGCAGGAAAGCGTCCGACTTGAACTGATTCCCGAAAAATCCGCCTGTTCTATAAAAACCGCTAAGCTTCTGACCGATAAATTAAAGGAAATCTGGAAAGATGACCCTTGCAAGGGCGATTTCGCTCTTTTCGGACTTGGAGTAAGCGACGATGAAAAAAATACTGAAAAACAAATGTAAGAAAATCTTTTTATTCTGCCTTGCGATTTTTGTTTCTTTTCCTTTTTTTTCTGAAAACGAACCGTTTAAAGAAGTAAAACTGATTTACAAGGGCGGAAGAAACTACACTCTGGTCGAACGGACAGATTTGCGCCGCTACGACAACGGAAAATACACAGGACTTGTAAGCCGTGAAGTCCGCTCTTTTATCAGCCGGGTTTCTTCTCCAAGAGAATTAAATGCAGCAGACGGACTTCTTGAATGCTCGACTTTTTACGAAGGAAGTTTTTTTGTCCAGGAAGACACAAAACGCGCCTCTCAAAATGTCAGACAAGGAATCCACGAATCGATTCCTGCAAGCTTCAGAATCACAGACGGCGGAGAACTTGTCATGAATGAAGACAACGGTTATCCGAGTTTCAGAAGTTTTCCCTCGTTTTCCGCGCGCAATGTGAAAATCGGAGACAAATGGCAGGCGAAAGCGGAACGCGCGGTTGACCCGCTGAACAAAGGAATAATCACAAAGATTCCGATGTTCGTTGAATACACTTTTTTAGGCGAAACACTTTCACGCGGAGAAGAAGTTTATGTCCTGAAAGCGCAATGGGCGACACGCTACGGAATTTCATATTCTGATTTTTCAGGCGATTCTGAACTGAAAAGCGCGAACGGAAAACACACCGCGACAATGCACATAAGCAAATCTTCCGGCTACGCGGTCGTTGTCCGTGATTCTGTCGACGAGACTTTTGTTTATTCCGACGGAAACCAGGTTTCGTTCAAGGGAACGATTTCGCTTTTCACTGAATATCCGCCTAAAGTTGACAGGGAAAAACTCATTCCGGCGATTCAGCGCGTCGCAAAAATTTCAGACGACGAGGCGGAAAAACTTAAAAAACCGATGCTTCCTGATATTTCAAGCGGAATCGCAAATGTTCCGGAGATTCCAGGCAGAATCACAGACGGAAAGACAGATTCGGAAAAAAACACAACGGAAAACGATATAAAAGTTGAAAACACAGAAGCGGGAATCAGGCTGACAATCCAGAATCTTCAGTTCAGGGCGGACAGTCCTGAGCTTCTTTCAGGCGAAGAAAAACGGCTTGATTCCATCGCTTCGATTTTAAGGCAAGTTCCGTCTTCCCAGTTTCTTGTTGAAGGACACACAGCGAAAACAGGAAACGAAAAAGGCGAGCAGATTCTTTCTGAACAGCGCGCAAAAAAAATCGCGGAAGAATTGGCAAAACGCGGAATTGAGGAAGGAAGATTTATCGTAAAAGGAAGCGGCTCGCGAAAACCTGCCGCGGACAATTCAAGTCCGGAAGGAAAAGCGACCAACCGCCGCGTTGAAATCACGATTCTTGAATAAAGTCTTGAATAAACCGCGGACGCGGAACAAAAAATTCAAGAACGGATTTTCGCGTTCGTCAAAAACTGCGGTGGTTGAGCAAGTCGAAACTACCAAGCAAGCATTATCTGCAAAGAAAACCGGCATTTGGGCTATTTAATTATTCGGGCTATTTAACTTCATCACGCAATTTTTCAAGTCCGATAAACGCCGTGACAGATTTTTCCGGAGCCATAACCAGACTTTCCATAAGCGTAAGCCCAATCCGTTTTGCAGGAAGAAGCCTGAAAAACTCTTTCTGCATTTCAAGGGAAACATCTCCGTAGCCCGGACTGTAACGCGGATGCGAGCGGAAACCTTTTTCCTTGTACTCATCTTTTATTTTCTGATTCAGTTTGTCCACAAAAGATTCGATGAACATCGCTCCAGCCGCCTGAAAAATCGCGGCGGACGCGCTTCCTTCCATCTGCGCCCTGCGGATCCTCATGTCAACTTTCGCTCCGATTGTCGCGGCGAACAGAATGACTTTTGAGCAGTTCCGCAAATTTCCGCTCAGATTTCTGGAAGAAAAATTCAAATCGGCGAACGAAATGTTTTCTCCTTCGCAAGTCAAATCAAATTCAGCGTAAACTGATTCCGGCGTAAGAAGCTCCTGAAGTTCCTGAATCGCTCCGCTGATTTTTTTTTCCATCTCAGCAGAAATTTCAGAATCCCGCCTGTAGCCCAGATACCTTTCTGTTTCCTTTAAATCGCTTTTTATATCTTTTTTATCCGAATAAAAAAACAAGGCAGACATAAACCGCATTATAAAGTAAAATGCAATGTACAGCAAATTTGAAAAAGCGCGGTTTATCTAGTATAGTTAATTACGGTTTTGAACCCTGATGTTCAAAGAAAGAGCGTTCAAAACGGCAAGATTTTCAGATTTGTTCAAAATTTTCAGAGGTTTTTATGGAAAATGAAAATATAGAAGTAAAAAATCCGAACGAGGATGTTCAGAACAGGGTTCTGGAAGCGATTGAAATGTTCCGGCCTCAGCTTCAGGCGGACGGCGGCGACATGGAATTTGTGAGCATCGACGACCAGATGCGTGTCCATCTGAAACTTACAGGAGCATGCGGTTCGTGTCCGATGGCGATAATGACTTTGAAAATGGGAGTTGAACGCTACATTCAGGACGCTGTTCCTGAAATAACAGAAGTTGTGCAGGATTTGCCGGAAGGCGTCGACCCTGCAGAATACGAAAATTTCGGCGGATTCGGATTTTAATGTAATTTTTACGCGGACACATTTTCAACGCGAATATACCGCGGACATATAAATCTAATGAGAACATATAAAAACGGCTGAACGGATTCGGGTTTCTGAAAAGCCGCGTTTCCGGATTAAATCAAGATTTTTAGAGGTTCCTAAAAAACAATGACAAAAAGGATTATTTTATGAAAATCGAAAAAGATAAATTTGTTTCAATTCATTACACTTTGACTGACGACGACGGAATCCAGATTGACAGTTCTGTCGGAAAAGAGCCGCTTGGATTTGTCCAGGGAAACGGAATGATAATTCCAGGACTTGAAGCGGAGCTTGAAGGAAAAGAAGCCGGAAATAAATTCAAGGCGGTCGTAGAGGCGAAAGACGCTTACGGAGAATACAACGAAAAACTTATCGCGGAGCTTCCTAAATCGCAATTTGACAATCCTGATTCAATTGAAATAGGAATGACTTTTCAGGCAATCGCTGACGACGGAACTCCTTTTATCGTTCACGTGATAAATGTGACAGACAAAACTGTGACAATCGACGGAAACCACGAGCTTGCAGGAAAAAATCTTACTTTCGATGTGGAAGTCCTTGAAGTCCGCGACTCAACCGAAGCGGATTTCAATCAGGGCTGCGGATGCGGAGGCTGCGGCGGAAATTGCGGAAACGGCTGCGGCGAAGGCGGATGCGACGGAAACTGCGGAAATGACTGTGGAGAAGGCGGAAAAAACTGAACTCCAGCCGTGATTAAAAATGAACATTTATATTTCGATTTTGCTTTGCTTTATTCCGCTTGTTCTCTGCCTTGTGATTTTCAGACTGTGTTCAAAAATCAGAATATCAACAGAACTTATCGCCTGCCTTGCGGGTCTTGTCGCGGTTCTTCCGATTACGTTCATTCAGTTTTTACTCGTCTATTATTTTCCGAACCTCGGCGAATCAGGAACGAATCTTTTTCCGCTCTTCCTGAAAACTTTGGTAATAAACGGCGTAATCGAAGAAGGACTGAAACTTGTGTTCCTTCTTTTCATTCCTAGAAAACACACAGAATTTCCGCATTATTTTATGGCGGCTTTGATTCTTGGATTAAGCTTGGGCTGTTTTGAATCTGTTGTTTATTTTCTTGAGCATCTGCAGTCGGCAAAAGCGAACGGCGCGGAACTGATTTATCATCTGATTTTCATGCGGATGACTTCTTCAGTTCTTGTGCATACATTCTGCTCAGGACTTCTTGGAATTTTCATCTGGAGCGTGAAAGAAAAAAACACTGACATTTTCTCGCTGTTTTTTCCGGTTCTGATACACGCGCTTTACGATTTTTTCGCAGGCTTTTCTTCCTGGATTCAATGGTTTTCAGTCGCGGCGATTCTCGCGGTGATTCTTGAATCCAGAATCCGCTACGAGAAAAACAAGCCGGCAGAGGAATACAAAAAAGATTCTGTTCCGTCAAAAAACAGCGCGGACAAGACAATCGAAACGCCTTTAAAAGACGCTCCGACATTCAACGAATAAATTGAATTCAACGGTCAATGAATTCAATTCGGCGAACAGATAAGTTTCAACCAGTTCAGCTGTCCAGCGTATGACTTTCAAAAAAAATCACGAAATCAGAAAATGAACGCTGCGGAAAATCAATCCGAATCTTCCTTCAGCTTTTTCAACGCTTCAATCCGTTCTAGCAAAGTCGGATGCGAATAATTCCATGCGACATAAATTTTTGGCGGAAGAAGCTCGCTCAGGTTTTCGCTGTTCAGCTTTATAAGCCCGGAAATCAATGCGTCCGAATTTTTTGTAAGACGCGCCGAAAAAGCGTCCGCCTGATATTCGTCGCGTCTTGAAGAAGCGTTTGAAATCGGAGAAATCAGTTCGCTCAAAGACGACCAGACAAACGAAGCAAGGACAAGACCGATGAACTGCATCGACTGGACATTTTCCGCGCTTACCGCGAATCCGAATCCTGTGTAAAGACTTGTGCGTTGCGCGCAGAAATTCAGGATGAACATCAGGATAAATTCAACAGGAACAAGAACAAGAAATCTTCGGATTATGTGATGGAGCTTGTAATGTCCAAGCTCGTGTCCTAAAACCGCGACAAGCTCGTCTGTTTCAAGCTGGTTTATCAACGTGTCGTAAAGAACAATCCGCTTTGATTTTCCAAGTCCGCCGAAATACGCGTTTGAATGTCCCGAGCGTTTTGAAGCATCCATCACAAAAATGCCCGAAGCCTTGAATCCAAGGTTTTCCATAAGCGAAGTGATTTTTGTTTTCAGCTCGCCGTCCTCAAGCGGAGTGAATTTATTGAAAATCGGCGCGATTACAAGCGGATACAGAACCTGCATTATCAAAGTCACTGCAAACAAAAGACAAGTAAGCAGAATCCACCAGTTTTTCGGGAAAACAACAAGGACAAAAGTCATCGCGGCGACAATCACCGAAGAAATCAAAATAGAAAGCAGAAATCCTTTAATCTCGTCCAAAAGCCAGAGCCTGAAAGTCATTTTTGAAAAGCCGAATTTTTTTTCAAGTTTGAATTCTTTCAGCAAATCAAAAGGAACAGAAAGAACCGAACTCGGAACTGACGAAAAAATCAGAAAAAGCAGAAAACAGAAAAATGTGCCTGAAAATCCCTGCGGAGTTCCTGTTATCCTGCATACGACATTGAAAAGCCAAGGATAAAACCCCGAAACCACAAGAATCAAAGTCAATGCGAAAGAGCAGACTGACGAAGGAATCCAGTAAAAGTATTTTGCGTTTTCGTAATCTGTGATGTTTTTAAGTTTTTCCTCGTCGAACACTTCTGACGCGGGAATTTCCTTCAGTTCTTCCGGAAGCTTTCCGCCGTTTTTCACACGCGCCCGCCAGTCGATGAATTCCAGAAAATGATTGATTAAAAAACTCAAGACTGTTCCGACTAAAAAAATTATGATGAATGGATTTGAAAAAACGATTTTCTGCATAAGTGCATTTTATCGCTTAGAGTTTTGTTGCACAATCGGAAAAAATCTTTATACTGACATTATGAACACGGCAAAAACTCCAGAAAAAAAACTTGATGTCCGGCTCATCGCGTTTGACTTGGACGACACTCTTCTGAACTCGGACTGCATTGTGACAGAAAAAACGCTCCGTGCGGTAAAACTCGCCGCAAAAAAAGGAATTTACATTGTGCTCTGTTCCGGACGCGCGGAAAACGGAATTCTTCCTATTGTCCGGCTTTTAGACATCGCAGGAACTGAACAGGGACGCTTTTTAATCGCGTTCAACGGAGCGTCGATTTTTGACCTGCACACAAGGCTTCCTTTATTTCAGAATTCAGTTGACTCAGAGATTCTGAAATTTGTTTACAGGGAAGCGAAAAAACGCGGAATGGCTTCAGTTGTCTACGAGCCTGACACAATTTATTCCTGGCTCGACACAGAATGGGCAAGAATGGACGCAAAACTCTGCAACCTGAACTTTAAAATCGCTGAAGACTTTGAGGCTTTCCTTGAATCAAAAAAGTTTCCGAAAATGCTTGTTCCTTCCGAGCCTGAAAAAGTCCTTGAGCTGAAAAACTTTCTTTCTGACAAACTGAACGGAAAAGCGGATATTTTTGTGAGCAAACCTTTTTTCCTTGAAGTGATGACGCACGGAGTCGGAAAAGGCTCTGCGATTCTACGCCTGGCGGAACATCTTGGAATTCCTAAAGAAAACACGATGGCTTTCGGCGACAGCATGAACGACGAGTCCATGATCCGCGAGTGCGGCTACGGAGTCTGCATGAAAAACGGACTTGACTACATAAAAAGCATAAGCGATTTTGTCACGGAAAAAGACAACAACAACGACGGAATCGGCGAATTTCTGGAAAAATACGTCCTGTAATAATTTATAATTCATAATTCATAATTGCTTGAGCGTTGTGCTTATTATGAATTATACATTCAGCATTATAAATTGAATATTGTCGGTTTTATTTCAAGCGTTTCGGTTATTTTTCGGGACGCTTTTTCTGTCTTTTCAGGATTCGCTTCGTCTGTTTTTTTCTCCGAAATAATCTGTTTTTCCGAACTAGAAAACTTGTCCTTTTTTTCTGAATCTGATTTTTTCGATTCTCGAATTTTCACAGCGCGGATCAGAAGATTTTTCGGCGTGTTTTCCATATCGATGAATTCCATAAGATTCACTGAATATCCCGAATATTCAAGAACCTCGCAGCGGAGAACATCAGTCAGAAGCGCGGAAAAACGTTCTTTTGCGATTCCGTATTTTAGAATCGGAGCAAAAAGTTCCGGAACAGACGAAGATTTTTTCCATCTCTTTAAATTTTCGTCAAGCTGGCGGTTTATTTCGTGCTGGCAGCAAGGAACGCTCAAAATCGCCTTCGCGTTGTTTTTAACGGCGTAGTCAAGCGCAAAATCTGTCGCCGTGTCGCAGGCATGAAGCGTAATCACGATGTCCGTCGGCTTTTCGTTTTTGTATTCAGAAATGTTCCCGACCGAAAACGAAATATTTTCAAGATTCAGCCGTTCGGAAATCCCCGCGCAGTAATCAATCACATCTTTTTTCAAATCCAGCCCGACAATTTCCGCTTTAAGATTTTTTATTTCAGTCAGAAAATAATGGACAGCAAAAGTAAGATAAGATTTTCCGCTTCCAAAATCGACAACGCGGATCACATCGTCGCCGGAAGTTCCGTTTTCAAAATTTCCGTTTTCTGAATTCTCGCTCTGAGTTTTCTTCAGTTTTAGAACCTCGGGCAAAATATCGTCGACAAATTCCAGAAACCTGTTTATCTGGCGGAATTTGTCAAACTTTGAGGAGACAATTTTTCCGTCGTCCGTCATGATTCCAAGCAGCACAAGAAACGGAACAGGCTTTCCTTCAGGCAGAATATAATTTTTCGTCCGCTCGCCTGATTCCGTGAATTTCACTTCTGTTCCGCACGCCTCAGGAAATCTGCGTTCGCTTTCCGCAGGAAATTTCTGTCCGATTTTTTTTGAGAGCCTTGTGACTTTCCCTTTTTTGTTTGAAAGAATTGTTGTCTCTTCTCTTTCAGTGCGAATCACAGCATTTTTAAAAGTCTTTCCGGCGTGATTTTCAATAAAATCCTGAAGCTCGCTTTCCGTCTTGTTTGAATGAAAAACCTGGGTTTCCGTGAAAAATTCAAAAAAGTACGAGGCTTTTCCTCCGGCGTTCACCGCTTTCACTTTGATTTTTTTGTATTCACGCCCGAAAATTTCAGGAACAGAAGACGAAGGTTTTGAAAAAGTCGCAGAAATAATCATAGAGCGATTTTATCAGATTGAAACCGAAAATTGAACCCGATTCACAGACAATGCGGATATATGCCGAATTGCCAATACGATGCCACAGACAATGTAAAAAAACAGAAAATCGCTGTATAATGCGGCTATGGAACACTTTAAATTGCAGCTCGGATGTCTTTTGGTTGTCCTTTATGTGACTTTCATTTATTTTCTTGAAAAGAAATCTTACAGAATCAAAAAACGAGAACCTGTTTTTGAAAGTCTTCTGACTGTCGGGATTCTCACGATTATTTTCGACGGAATCACAGCGTACACTGTAAATCATCTGGAGAATGTTCCGCCGTTTCTGAACGGAATTTTCCATCTTTGTTTTCTCTGCGGACTTGATTCGATTGTCTATCTGATGTTTCTGTACATTCTTGAAATTTCAAGGGAAAAACCGAAATCCCTGAAAAAACGCCTGATTCTGACTATTCCGTTCATTGCAAATCTCGCTGTTGTCGTGATTTTTATGCCTCAGCTTGAATACAGAAAAGGTGAAATCTCGAACTATTCGATGGGAATTTCTGCTTACACTTGTTTTATCATGGTGATAATTTATCTTATCGCATCAATTGCGGTTGTCTATTCAAATCTGGAAAACCTCGGACAGCACAAGATTTTGACAATCTCAACATATATTTCTGTCATCGCCTGCATCGCGGGTTTACAGATGATTTTTCCTCAGGCGTTGATAACCTGCATTGTTCCGACGATTGCGATTGTCGGAGCATATCTGAATATGGAAAATCCTGTCTTTGAAAAACTTCAGGAGCACAGTCAGGAAATGGTGATGGGTTTTGCAACTCTTGTTGAAAACCGCGACGACAACACAGGCGGACACATAAAACGGACAACAGAATATGTCAGGCTTCTTTCCGAAGAACTGAAATCACGCGGACTTTATGAAAAAACACTGACACGCGATTATATGAAGAATCTTGTGATGGCGGCTCCGATGCACGATGTCGGAAAAATCGCGATTCCTGACGCGATTCTTCAGAAGCCCGGAAAACTTACAGACCAGGAATACGAAATCATGAAAACCCACGCTGAACGCGGCGGAAAAATAATAAAAGAGACTTTCGGAAACACAGGCGACGACGAATACGAAAAAATGGCTTACGAGGTTGCGCGGCATCATCACGAAAAATGGAACGGGAAAGGCTATCCAGACAATCTTTCAAAAGAGCAGATTCCTTTGTGCGCAAGAATAATGGCGGTCGCAGATGTGTTTGACGCGGTTTCCGCAAAACGCTGTTACCGCGACGCTCTCCCGATTGAAGAATGTTTTGAAATAATAGAAAAAGGCCGCGGAGAAGATTTTGACCCGGTTATCGCTGATATTTTCCTTGAATCAAAAGACAAAATCATGAGCATTTATCAGAAAGAACTTCAAAAATAAATCCGCACAGATTTTGCAATCCGCAACAAATCCGTAACTTCTGTATTGCACAAGGAAAAGCCTTGCGTTATGATTCTATCCGTAGTAACATGATACTATAAACAGAAACATTCACGTATTCTGGCTTTCAGAAAACGTTTTGTTCAAAAACGAAAAAGCATTAGGAGAACATTATGTCCGAAAAAGAAATTCCGTACAAAATCTATCTTGAAGAAAACGAAATGCCGAACTTCTGGTACAATGTCCGTGCGGATATGAAAAACAAGCCCGCGCCTCTTTTGAATCCTGCGACAAACCAGCCGATGACAAGCAAAGAGCTTGAACAGGTTTTCTGCGCAGAGCTTGTAAAGCAGGAGCTGAACGACACTGACCGTGAAATTCCGATTCCTCAGGAAATCCGCGACTTTTATAAAATGTACAGACCTTCGCCGCTTGTCCGCGCTTATTGCCTTGAAAAAAAACTTGGCACGCCCGCGAAAATCTATTACAAGTTCGAAGGAAACAACACAAGTGGAAGCCATAAACTGAATTCCGCGATTGCTCAGGCGTATTACGCAAAAGAACAAGGATTGAAAGGCGTCACAACAGAAACAGGAGCCGGACAATGGGGAACGGCTCTTTCAATGGCCTGCGCGTATTTCGGACTTGACTGCAAAGTCTTTATGGTAAAATGTTCCTACGAGCAAAAACCGTTCCGCCGCGAAGTAATGCGCACTTACGGAGCGAACGTGACACCTTCTCCGTCTGGGACAACAGAAGTCGGACGGAAAATGCTTGAAGAATTTCCTGGAACAACGGGAAGCCTAGGCTGCGCGATTTCCGAAGCAGTCGAGACTGCGACAAAAAACGAAGGCTACCGCTATGTTTTAGGAAGCGTCCTTTCGCAGGTTCTTCTTCATCAGTCTGTAATCGGACTTGAATCAAAAATCGCCCTTGAAAAATACGGAGTTACTCCCGACATAATTATCGGCTGCGCAGGCGGCGGCTCAAACCTCGGAGGACTCATCTCGCCTTTTATGGGAGAAAAACTCCGCGGAGAAAAAGATTACAAGTTCATCGCAGTTGAGCCTGCAAGCTGTCCAAGCCTTACTCGCGGAGTTTTCGCTTACGATTTCTGCGACACTGGAAAAGTCTGTCCGCTTTCAAAAATGTACACGCTGGGCTCAGGATTTATTCCTTCCGCAAATCACGCGGGCGGACTTCGCTACCACGGAATGAGTTCGGTTCTCTCTCAACTTTACCACGACGGATTTATGGAAGCGCGTTCAGTTGAACAGACATCTGTTTTCAAGGCGGCGGAATTTTTTGCCCGGACAGAAGGAATTCTTCCGGCTCCGGAAAGCAGCCATGCGATTAAAGCCGCGATTGACGAAGCGGAAAAATGCAAAGAAACCGGCGAGGCAAAAACGATTCTCTTCGGGCTTACAGGAACAGGATATTTTGATATGCTTGCCTACGAAGCGTTCAACGACGGAAAAATGAGCAACTACATTCCGACCGACGAGGATTTAAAGAAAGGATTCAACGGAATTCCGCGTTTTCCCGGGAACGAGTTTTAGATAATTGTTTTGTGCATAAGATTTTAAAATCTAAGTACAGACATAATGGGGAAACTCAAAGTCAGTTCAGCAAATCCCGAATGGTTCATTTCCCCAAACTAGAATATTAGCCGCTGAACAAAAAAAGGCTGTCCGCAGAAGATTAAAAAGTCTTCTAAACGGACAGCCTTTCTTCAGCATTTTTCGCCTTGTTATTAATTCCTGCTCAAAGTTTTATTTATCTTGCCACTTCCTGAAAATCAGCGAAGTGTTTATTCCGGCAAACGCAAAGTTGTTGCTCATTACGTATTCTGCGTCAATTTTGCGGCCTTCGTCTTTAATGTAGTCCAAATCGCCACATTCTGGATCAATGTTGTGCAAATTTAATGTTGGATGGAACCAACCTTCGTTCATCATATTAATTGTAAGCCAAGCTTCTACTGCACCGCACGCACCCAAAGTGTGTCCAATGTACGATTTTGTAGAAGAAATTGGAACGCGACGCTTAAACACATTTGCAGTTGCGTTAGATTCCGCAATGTCGCCGTGATGTGTAGAAGTTCCGTGCGCATTTACGTAAGCAATTTGGTCTGCATTTAAGCCAGCAGAATCAAGCGCAAGTTGCATACAAATTCCCATAGTTTCGCTATTTGGGCTAGTAATGTGCGTTCCGTCTGTGTTTGTGCCAAAACCTACAATTTCTGCATAGATTTTTGCGCCACGTTTTACAGCGTGTTCCAAATCTTCAAGAATCAACGTTCCTGCGCCTTCGCCAATAACAAGTCCATCGCGGTCTTTGTCAAAAGGACGTGGAGTAAGTTCTGGATGTTCGTTCAAAATAGAAGTTGAACCAAGCTGGTCAAAAATTGCCGCATCTGGCGGACAAAGTTCTTCCGCACCGCCGCAAATCATCATATCTTGAAGTCCGTTTTCTATAGTTTCGTAGCCGTAACCAATAGATTGAGAACCGGAAGTGCACGCTTCGCTGGTTACAATCATTCTTCCGCGCAAATGGTAAGTTACTTCTATATTTGCGGCGCAAGTGTGCGGCATACATTTTATGTAAGTAGAAGAATTTACTTTTGCTGTGCAACGTTCTTGCATTACAGAAGTCAACTCTTCAATAGAATCAAATGAACCCATAGAAGAACCATAAGCAACGCCAGTTCTTCCGTTCTGACATTCTTCTACAATTGTTCCATCTTCGCTTAAAAGACCAGCCATTTGCAAAGCAACCTGCGAAGTATGGTAAGCAAGCAAAGCAACGCGTCCCATTCCGCGCACAAGTTTTCGCGGATATTTTGGAAGTTCGCCTTTAACAGGACAAGCCAAATGTGTGTTCATTCCCTGAATGTCGTGCCAGTCTTCCATGTTTTTAATGCAGTTCTTGTAACTTTTAAGCTGCTCAAACGCTTCTTCCCAAGACTCGCCAAGTCCGCTAATCATTCCCGCGCCAGTGATAACAACACGACGTTTTCCGTTCGGTTTTGTAAATTCCATATAAAATCCTTTCTTTTTGGAGGAAGACAACCCCTCTACTCGGAAGCGGCGGTTTTCTTCCTCAAAACCACCAACTTTCCCCAGCACCGCTCAGGGCTTTGACCTAAGAACCCATTGTCTTCTTTTATTATCTCCAGATTAATATTCAATTTTTTTTTGAGGGGAAAGCCTTCCCCTCGCTTCAAAGGCAAGTCGCTTCTCAAATGTCTCTGCAAGCAGTGCCATTTGCTCCGCTTTGTTGCCTTTTCCGCTACCCCTTCGCCTAGGGGCAAACTGCGTTTTCCCCTAAAACCCTTTTCAGCCTACCATTCCGCCGTCGACAGTTATAACTTGTCTTGTTATGTAAGACGCGCCTTCGCTTAAAAGGAAAACCGCCGCCGCCGCGATTTCTTCTGGTTTGCCCATTCGCTTCATAGGAATTGTGCTGAGCATAATTTCCTTTGCTTCCGGAATAATGTTCGCTGTCATTTCTGTTTCAATCGCGCCAGGAGCAATTACGTTGCAAGTAACGTTTCTTCCGGCAAGTTCAACCGCCAACGCTTTTGTAGCACCAATAATTCCCGCTTTGGACGCGGAATAGTTTGTCTGTCCGCGGTTTCCGATGATTCCGCTGACAGAAGCCATTGTGATAATTCGTCCGCCGCGCTTGTTTTTTCGGCTCGCCATTGTCATGATGAGCGGACTTAAAACATTGTAAAAGCTGTCAAGATTTGTGTGGATGACTTTATCCCAGTCTTCGCCGGAAAGTCCTGCAAAAGTGTTGTCGCGTGTAACGCCGGCATTGTTCACAACTCCCCAGAGAATCTCGCCGTTTTCAGAAAGTCTTTTTGTCAAATCTCCAAGTTTTGTCTTGCAGTCCTCGCGGTCAGAAACATTGAACTGAATCAGTTCGCCGTTTCCGCCAGCCGCTTTAATCTGCGCCAAAGTTCCTTCTGCCTTTCCTTGGCTTCCGTTGTAATGGCAGATTACATAATATCCGGCTTTTGCCGCTTCTACAGCAACGGCTCGGCCAATTCCGCCGGACGCGCCGGTCACTAAAACCTTCTTTCCGTTATTAACATTTTCCATCAGATTCTCCTAATTAAAATCGCATAATAAAATGACACTTTTTGCAAAAATGTCATAAGATTTTATCTTTTATATAGCAAGTTGTCAAAGGGCGAAACTTTAAATTTGCTGTTCATTATATAATTTATTTTGTTTCGCCTCCCAGTTTGTAAACAAACCGGCTAGTTGTATTTTTCATCATAGCAAAACAATAAATTTGTCGTTCATCATTTAATTAGTTTTGCTTCGCCTCAAAGTTTTGCTTCACGCTGAGAACATTTTAAGCATATCTTCTGTTTCCATGACTGTGATTTTCGCAGTCGCGGCAGGCTCGGATTCTCCGACATTTGCAAAAAGCGAACAGATATAACGGTAAGTGTGCGTTTCCTCGTCGCGGTAATCCTCCGCGATTTTCATCTGGCAAGTCGTGCCGTTTTTTAGAAATCCGCAGGAAGCCTTAAAATCGACAACGCTTAAAATCATTCCCGGAAGAGGCTCGCGTCCTTTGATTTTGTTTGTGATTCCTGTCAAAGCGGAAATTCCCTGCGCCATAAGCTCGAATCCAGCCCAAGTCGGAACTCCGTCAAATTCCTCTTCGTAGAAAATACAGTTTTCCGTGATGTCGTATTCTGTTGTGATTGTATGAAGACTCACATCGTGCTGCGTCACGCGCGACAAAAGAAACATTTTTCCTTTGTGCGGAAGATAATTGATAAGCTCGTCGTGTTCAATAAACTGGGCGACATCTTTTTTTTCAACTGCCATACAAACCTCTTTTTCAAATCAAATAATAGACTTGTCCGATAACTTCGTCATCAACAAGCCGACGAGTTTAAAATCGTTGAAATAGCACGATTTTAAACATCGCACTTCAAAGCAACCTGTTCTGAAACTGAAGTTTCCGCACCAGGTCTAATACAAAAGAATACCCGAAATCTTGCATAAAAACAACAAATACAAAGCATATGTCAAACCGCAAAGAATCAGCACGGAAAACGGTTTTTGCAAAAATCAATGACCACATATTCTTGAAACCTGATTTCAGTGTCTGGAATATTTTGAATCTTGTCTTTTTCTTGTCTTCTTGTCTTTCTTAAATTTTTCCTAAAATCAGGCACGCGTTCGCGCCACCGAAAGCGAATGAATTTGACATACAGATTTTCACTTTCTTTGGCGAAGCAGGATTCTTTTCCGAAACGAAATTAAGATTTTCTGTGTCGCAATCCTGTTCATAATCCCAAACCTGATGCGGAAGTTTTATTTCCGCATTTTCAGCATTTTTTATAGTTTGCCAGCAAATCGCTGCTTCAATCGCTCCTGCCGCTCCTAAAGTGTGTCCTGTTATTGGTTTTGTCGTGCTTACCGGAACTTTGCAATCTGCAAAAACTGCTTTAATCGCTTTTGCTTCCATTGAATCATTGAAGCGAGTTCCTGTTCCATGAAGATTTACATAATCAATGTCGTGCGGATTAAGTTTTGCGTTTTTTAAAGCGTTTTTAATCGCACGAACCGCGCCATCTCCGCTTGGATCTGGACTTGTCATGTGATAAGCATCCGCAGATTCGCCGTAACCTAAAAGTTCAATATTTTCGCCAGAAAAATCTTCGCTGGAAACAAGAAAAAACGCCGCACCTTCGCCAAGAGTTATTCCGTGCCGATTTTTTGAAAACGGATTTGTAATCTCGCTCGAAACCGCTTCCAAAGAATCAAATCCCATCAAAACTGTGTCGCTTGCAATGTCAACTCCGCCGGCAATAACTGCATCGCAGATTCCTGCACGAACAAGTTCCGCCGCTTTTATAATCGCGCCTGCGCTTGACGAGCAAGCAGTTTCAAAAGCAAGTGAAGGTCCTTTTATTCCGTACTTTTCGCTTATGAAAGTTGCAACATAATCTCCGCTTTGCTCTTCAAGCGAATAAGATTTGTCAAACGCACCGTTTTCAAAATATTTTCGATGTCCACGAAGCGAAAATTCTGTTCCGTTGTCGCAAGAACCGACGCAAACAGCAATCCGGTTGCTTCCAAACTTCTCTTTCGCTTTTAATATTAAGTCTTCAATCTGCAAAAGGCATTTTTCTTCAATACGAATAATTCGCATATCAAAACGTCCGCTGGATTTTTCAGAAACAAGCGAATCTTCAATTCTTCCAGCGAAAAATTCTTTTCCGTTCAATGCACGCACCTTTTTTATTCCAGACTGATTTCCGTTCACGCAAGATGCGAAAAGTTCTTCAATGTTTTTTCCGCCGCCCGAAAGAACCGCCGGTTTTGAAAGATAAATTTTCATAATTCCTCTAAATTATACGAATATCCACGCAAAAAGTTTTGAATTTTTATTTCATTTCCGCTTATTTCAATCTGTTCGATAAGTTTTTTTCCGTCAAAAACTTTCCGCGTTTCCTTTTCGCTTCCGTTGTCATCATTTTTTTCTGAAACAAACTTCATTCCGATTTTATTAAACGCATTTTCCAACGCATCGCTGGAATAATAAGCCAGCTGCAAATCAAAAATTATGTATTCCGCCTTCAAGTTTTTTGGAAAAACCGCAGAATCGAAAGTCGCTTCGTTTCCGTCATAAAAAACGTTTCCCATTCCGATTCCAAATTCATTGAAAAGGTTCAGCGAAATGCTTTTTTCGTCAATTAAAAGATAACACAAAAACGAAAAATTGTTGTTTCCATATTTTCCAGAAAGAATCTGCTCTTCGTCCTTTTTAAATGCAAAATCGCTCGCGGGCAAAAGCATGATTTTTTTTCTGTTCGTGACATAAACAGGATTCAGCGATGATTCAGAATTCTGAAGCCTAGAAGAAACGCAGCCTGAAAAAACAAGCGCAGAAAAAACCAAAAGAACAATGTTTTTTTTCATAAGCGGAAAAACATTTTAAGATTTATAGGAACTTTAGTCAAAAGGCGGAAAATGCGTCAATAAGCGAAAACATAGAACAGACAATCAAGAAAACAGACTTTTTTGATAGAGAAAAACTTTCAAGATTCCTGCTTTGGCTCGACGAACTGCCATTCAACAAAGCGTTTTTTCATATAATCGTCCGGCGCTTCAATGTCACATTCTTTCTGCAACCGTGACTCGGCTGGAATTCCGTAATGCCGTTCGCTCCAGCGGATTATAGAAATTCCAGTAAGTCCAAGGTCATATATTACAAGCACGCTTAGAATTCCGCTTGCGATAAACCAAGGCTTGGCAGAAAATTTGCTTAGCAGCAAACGAATCCGGGGATAAAGCTTGCAGAAAAAGAATGCGGCAAGTCCCCAGGCAAAAGAAAAACTCAGGCAGACAATTCCTTTGTAATTCAGAAAATTGTGCTCGTAGTTCCAGGCTCGCATTCCAAGACCGTAAAGAAGAACCAGTCCGCATACAAGCTCAAGGACAGTCGCAATGACAACCATTGAAACAACACGAAACAAAATCGGCTTGTTTTTAAGTTTTGCAGCTCCTACATAAAACAGAACCGCTCCAAACCCGTAAAGAATATTGTATTGGGCGAAAACTGAAACAACATGGCTTTCCCAGCGGCCTTTTGTTGTCAGACAAAAAATTCCTTCAACAACAACGCCAGCGACACTTCCAGCAAGGAAAAGCCAGAACAGTTTGCTGTACGTTATCCTGTCTTCTGAAACAGCGTCAGAAGCATTTGCCGCCGCGTTCTCTCTGATTTCTGTGTTCATATTCTCCCTCAAAAGCCCAAAAGCAACTGATTTTTTATGTTCAGCCGCCGAAAGCGCTTTTCATTTTCCGTTAAGGAATATAACATCAAAAACAGAAACAGGTTACAGGAAGCGGCGGAAGATGATTGAATGTATCAGGAAATAGCAAAGACAAAAAATGCAATACGATGCAAATTTCTTACAAAATTATAAAAATTTTGCATTGCAATGCATTTTTTTCTTGTTTCCACAAACTTTTTGCACTACAATGCAAATTATGGTAGCAAGAAGCAGCGACACAGAAGTCCTTGAAGGATTCAAAGACACTCAGATTATAAAAGTCGTAACAGGAATCCGACGTTCCGGAAAATCAACTTTACTCGAAATGTTTAAGGAACAACTTATACAAAACGGCGTGAAAAATGAAAACACAATCACAATAAATTTTGAAGACCTTGCATACCGCGACTTAAACACTTATCAGAAAGTCTACGATTACATCGAAAAAAAACTACAGCCAGATGGAATGAATTACATTTTTCTTGATGAAGTTCAAGTGATTCCAGACTTTCAGAAAATGGTTGACAGCCTTTTCATCAAAAAAAACTGCGATATTTACATAACTGGCTCAAACGCGTATCTGCTTTCAGGAGAACTTGCGACTTTGCTCAGCGGACGATATGTTGAAATCCATTTATTGCCTTTTTCGTTCAAAGAATATTGTTCGGCATTCCCTGAACAAAACAATTTTTCACATCTTTTCAGGAATTATCTTGAGTATTCATCTTTTCCGTACACTTTGGAATTAAAAAACAACCGAAGACTTGTAAACGATTATCTTTCAGGGATTTTCAATACGGTCATACTAAAGGATATTGTCGCGCGGAAAAAAATCGCTGATGTTCCGCAGCTTGAATCAGTAATAAATTTTCTTGCAGACAATATAGGAAATCTTGTTTCTGTAAAAAAAATCTCGGATACAATGACAAGCGACGGAAGAAAAATTTCTGTCCACACTGTAGAATCTTATATCGAAGGATTATGTTCAAGTTTCATCTTTTACAGAGCGGTCCGATTCGATGTGAAAGGAAAACAATATCTAAAAAGCGGAGAAAAATATTATATCTGCGACATCGGACTACGAACTTATCTTTTAGGAAACAAATACTCCGACAGAGGATTTACAATCGAAAACATTGTTTATCTTGAGCTTGTAAGGCGCGGATTTTCTGTTTTTGTAGGAAAAGTCGGCGAAAGTGAAATAGATTTTGTCGCGCAGAACCAGAACGGAACAGAATATTTTCAGGTCTGCGAAACAATGCACAGCGAAGAAACAAGAAAACGCGAGCTTTCTCCGCTCGAAGCGATTAAAGACCACAATCCAAAATATATAATCTGTATGGACGATGAACCTGAGAGCGACCACAACGGAATCAAGCAGATTTATTTATTGGACTGGCTTTTAGGAAAGCAATAGCCTAAATGTCGAGTTTTATATCAAGTTTCGTTACAAACAATAAAAAATGCACGTAGACAAGGATTCGATTTGAAACACAATCTGCACATACAAAGCGTGCAAGTGTTTTTTCCTAATCGTCTTTCATTGTATAAAAAACTGTGCTTAAAAACGCTGTGCAAAGTCCAACAAAAATCGCAAGTCCAATCATCTGAACCGGAACGAATTTGCTTAACGCCAATGCGCCAAACGAAACCGCAGTTGTTACAAACGAAAGCAGAACTGCAAACGATTCAAGGCTTGATTTTTCTTGGCAAGATTTGCCGTTGTTTCGTTTTTCGTCTTCAATCATATAAATTATGTAATCCAAGCCAAGACCGAAAACTAAAATCATTCCAGTTATGCTGAAAAATTCCAGTTTGATTTTCAAAAGCGCAAAAACCGCGGAAATGCACAAAACAATCAAAATCGGAACGGAAATTATTTTAAGCGATTCTTTCCAATTGTAGAAAAACTTTAGAACCGCGAAAATCACGATGTAAACAATCACAAAAAATGCAAGAATCGTGCAGGAAAGCCTGTCCAAATCTTCGTTTATTTCACGCACTTTTGAAATCATAAAAATATTTTCGTTGTCGGCGATTTTTTTGTAAGCATCATAATCAGTAACACGAACCGGAAGAACAACCGAATAGTATTTTCCATCGATTTCGCCAATCCAAGCAGATTTTATAGAATTCTCGATAAAATCGGGAACATTTTTTCCAATTTCGATAAAGTCGTTTTGCGATTTGTAAAAGTTGTCTTTCAGTTTTTGCGACAAACTTTCCGCCTCTGAATCAGAATAACCTAAAAACAAAAATTGCTGTTTGCTAAACGGAAGAAGTTTTTCCGCCGCCGCACGAGATTTTTTCTGCGACGCAATCGAAGGAACGAAAAGCGAAGTGCAAACATAACCAACTTTATTTTCAGCATTTATTTTGTCTAAAGCACGAGTTACTTTTTCTTCGTTTTCAAGAGTTTCCTGAACAGTTTTTCCGCTGACAATGAACCAAGCAGAAGGCGAATATTTTAAAATCTGAGCGGCTTCTTTTTCGTTCTGAAACTCTTTTCCTTCCATTTTGTAAAGGCGACCGATATTGTTTTCAATTCTGAAAAATCTTATAAGCGGATTTTTTGTGCGGTTGTCGAGCGTCGCATTTTGGTGGTTGAGCGATGTCGAAACCACGTCAATGTTCGATTTTTTTTCTGCAATTCCTGTTATCAAAAGCGTTGCAACGCAGAAAACAAACATCGCAGCGATTCCGACACGTCCTGCAATCCGTTTTGAAAAAGAATGTTTATAATTTCGCTTTTCTGAATTGCAAGTTTCGCGATGTTGAGCATTGTCGTTTGGTGTTTGAGCATTGTCAAAACATTCAGGTTGAGCATTGTCGAAACCACTCTTCTTAAAAATAAAAATCGTTCTTTTTTCGCTTGGAATTTTCATCATCGGATAAATGCAAATTGCAGTTAAGAATGTGCTTAAAATTCCTGCAATCGAAAAAACTGACATTTGCCTTAAAAGATTAAAAGGCGCGAACAAAAGCACAAAATAACACAAAACAGTTGATAAAAGCGAAAGACTTAATCCTTTAAACAAAAAAGTTCTGATTTCCGCGCCGCTTTTCAACGCAAGATTTGCTTTCCAGTTTATAAAAAAATGCAAACTGTAATCGATGCAGCTTCCAATCAGCGAAGTTCCAAAAACCAAAGTCAAAACGTGCATTTTTCCAAAAACAGCAATCGTTGTCATAAACGCCGCAAGAACTGAAACCAAGATTGAAGCAACAGAAGCGAAAATCGGAAGCGGAGCATGAAACACAAAAAGCAGAATCACAACAACAATCAGAATCGAAATCGTAGAAATCACAGAAATTTCTTTTGACGCATTGCTCGACGCTTTGTAACTATGAAAAGGCGTTCCAGAAAAAACAAAATGCGTTCCTTCGTTTGTGTTTTCAATTTCGTTCGCCGCTTGATTTATAAATTCAACGCCGTTTTCTTCGCTTGCAAGAACGCTTCCTTTTTTGCTCAAACTTGCGCGAATCATAACGTACCAGCGAGCATTTTCAATTCCATCAATTCCTTCAGGTTTTGCAAACGAAGCCAAAACTCCGTCTTTTAAACTCATCGAAGTTCCAGACGCGGAAAGTTTTGCAAGATAATTTTCAAGCGCGCTTTCCGAAAGCAAAAACGGATCTTCTTCTATATTAGAAAGATTTGTCATTGTGAAAGTTCCGTAGATTTTTGAAAGCGCGTTTTGTGCAAATTGTTCCGCTCCGCCGTTTTCCAAAAGCAAAATATCGTTTTCACCAAGAAGATTTGTTCTGTTGCTTTCGACAAAAGACAAAGTTTCGTTCATCGCTGACATATCTTGATAAAACGAAACATTTTCAAACTTGTCTTGCAAAATCATTTTTTCGTAAAGTTCTGCTGCGGCACTTCTCGCCTTTGAAAAATCTTCGTTTGAAGCAAGAATAAACATATTTTGTCCGGACATTTCAGTAAGTTTTTCATCCGCTGCCGAAAGCGCTTTTTTCATCGCAGGTTTTGGCATCATATTGAATAAATCTGAATCAATCGTGATTTTTCGTCCGTTTATAAAAAAAACCGCAACGAATGCAAGCAAAATTAAAATATGATAAAAAAGCCAGATTCTGAAAAACGATTTATTTGAAAGCGAAGTAATTTTTTTCATCTTGAGTAAGCCTTTCTGGAAAAGTTTGGTTTGAGAAAATGTATTTTATCGTGTCTTGAGAACTTTCTGTCATAAGAATTTCATCGATTTGAGTTTCAGTTTTGGTTTCAGTTTGGTTTTCGCCTTGTTCATTCATTTTTCCAGAAACTTGAATCGATTTTAGAATTGCGGAAACAGATTCATCTTTTGGAGTTAGAAAAAGTGTCCATTCGTTTTTATTTTCTGTTCCGTTTTTTGTATTTTTGAAATCAACATTGAAATTTTCAAGCAAAGCATTCTTATTTCCAGAAAACATTGCGGAAAGACTTTTTGAAATGCTCAAAAAAATCTGATTTTGTGAAGCGTCCATAAAAGTTTTTGTTCCGTCTGCGCGAGTTTGCACAACTTTATCAAGCGAAACCGCCATCACAGAAGGAAAAGGCTTTTCAGTTTTCCAGACAATTCCTTCATCGCTGAAAATAAATGTTCCAAACGATTTTAAAGTTCTGTTCAATGAAGAAATTGTTTTTTCCTGAACAAAATCGCCTTTCATAATCGCGTGCGAAGAAAGACTTTCACAAACCGAATCCAAACTAATTTCCGAAAATGCAGAAAACGACAAAAAAGAAAAAACAACCGCAATTCCAATCGCTTTTAAATATGAACGAACCATTTTCATTTTTGCAAATCCTCATTCAACTTCCAAAAGTTATAAAAGTTATACCACTGATACGGAAATTTCACGCAATACTTTTCAAGTTTTCCTACAAACTCGCCGCAAATCTCGTCCAGTTTTTCCTCGCGTTTTTCACGCGGACAATTAAAATCAACTTCGGACTTTTCAACAAATATATTATACTTTGGACTTAAAGACGCGTTTTTTGTCCTCAAACCGAAAACATAATAAGTCGGCGCTTTCAAAAGCAAAGTCATGACAAAAACTCCATACGGAAAATCGGCATCTTTTCCTAAAAACTTTTTGCGAATAACACGATTTCTTGCTCTTGCGCTTGTTCTATCACCAGTAATAACGACAAGTCCACCATTTTCTATTTGTTCCTGAAGTTGAACAATTGTATTTATTGCAATATTTTCTG
>CAZSHF010000023.1:0-29758 GCA_964606655.1 uncultured Treponema sp. | reverse complement strand
CTCCCATAGAATTTGTTAAAAGGCTTACAGAACAACTAGAAACGCCCGGAACTTTGCTAACCGCTTTTTCAACTCGTGCAACACAGGCCGCACAGCTCATTCCGGTAACAGCATATTTTTCCATTTTCGCCTCCAAAATTCAATTTATAATTAATAATGCATAATTTATAATTGATAATTAGGCGGGGAAAGCCTTCCCCTCGCTCGCACTTCGTCGCTCGCTACCCCTTCTAACGGGGATACCCCGTAACGCCCCATTTTTTTTCTATTTCATCATCTTTTGCAAAATGTTTACAAGTTCGTCAAGTTTTTCGGTTTTGCCTTCTTTCGCGTCGTTCATAACACAGCTTCTCAAGTGATTTGTGAGAAGCTCTTTTGAAAAAGAATTCAAAGCCGCATTCGCCGCCGAAGCCTGAATCAAAATGTCAGGGCAATATGCATTATTTTCAAGCATTTTCTTGATTCCGCGAATCTGGCCTTCAACTCTGCAAAGCCGGTTCATAAGCGATTTGTATTCCTCTTCGCTTCGCATTGTTTTTATTTCAGAACAAGCAGGGCAAGATTCATTTGCATTATTGTTTTCTTCGTTGACATTTTCTTCACTCATATCGTGCTCCTAAATACGATACCACGTAAGGTATTTTCTAATTAACAATAATATATACACGACGAGGGTATTTGTCAAGAAATAATTTTATTTGACTATTATTTTATTTTTACAAAAACTTTCCTGTCTGGCTTTCTTCGCAGTTTTTCACATCATCAACACTTCCCGAAGCAACAATTTCGCCGCCTTCTTCGCCACCGCCAGGACCCATATCAATTATATAATCCGCATTGCGAATCACGTCCAAATCATGTTCAATCACAATTACAGTTGCGCCTTTTTCAATCAAACTCTGGAAAACTTGTAAAAGCGTGCGCACATCGCTTGGATGAAGCCCGATTGTCGGCTCGTCAAAAACAAATACAGAATCCGCCTGACCTTTTTTCATTTCGCTTGCAAGTTTTAGACGCTGAGCCTCGCCTCCAGACAAACTTGGCGTTTCTTCTCCCAAAGTCAAGTAGCCAAGTCCCAGATCACGCAGAACTTCAAGACGCTCCTTTACAATCTTTATGTCGCTGAGCGCGTCGATTGCTTGATTTACGTCCATATCCATTATTTGCGGAAGAGAATACTTTGTGGTGGTTGAGCCTGTCGCCCGCTTGCGCACGAGCGATAGCGAAGTAACCACCGATTTGCGATAAATTCTTCCAGCTTCTTTTGAATATCGCGAGCCTTTGCAGTCGGGACAAGGAATGTCAACGTCGGGCAAAAACTGAACGTCAAGGCTGATTTGTCCTGTTCCGTCGCAAGTAGGGCAGCGAAGTTTTCCTGTGTTGTAAGAAAAATCGCCAGCCTTATAACCAAGACGTTTTGCATCTTCTGTTTTAGCAAAGACTTTACGCAATTCGTCATGAACGTCAGCATAAGTTGCAACAGTTGAACGCACATTTATACCGATTGGAGTTGCATCAATCAGTTTAACTTGCTTAATTCCGTCTGCTTCAATTTTTTTGATGTGTTTTGGAAGTTCAGTTTTGTTTATTTTCGCTTTTAATGCAGGAATCAAACTTTCCAAAATCAAAGTTGTCTTTCCGCTTCCAGAAACGCCTGTAACAACAGAAAGTTTGCCTTTTGGAAAATCAACAGAAAGCGGCTTTACCGTGTGGATTTGGTCTGTTTCAAGATGGATTTTGCCTAGAGAGAAGATTTCTTCTCTACGTTTGCAATGACGAACAATCGGGTCATATTTTCCGCTCAAATACTTTCCAATCTGCGAATCAGGATTTTTTTCAATTTCATCGATTGTTCCAGCCGCAATCACGTTTCCGCCTTCCGCTCCTGCAGCAGGTCCCATTTCAATCATGTAATCCGCTTCTCGTAAAACTTCTGTGTCGTGGTCAACAAGAACAACTGTATTTCCGTCTGAAATCAAATCGCGCATAACTTCTTTTAAGCCGACAATATTTGCAGGATGAAGACCAATCGAAGGCTCGTCAAGAACATACAAAACTCCAGTTGTGCGATTACGGACAGCGCGGGCAAGCTGCATTCTCTGCCGTTCGCCGTTTGACAAAGTTGAAGAAGCACGGTCAAGCGTTAAATATCCAAGTCCTAAATCCATAAGACGTTTTGCAGTATCCAAGAATGAAACGCTGATATTTTCCGCCATTTGCTGCATTTCTTCGGGTAAACTTTCCGGAACTTTTTTAATCCATTCAACAAGGTTCGTGAGCGTCATCTGGCACGCTTGTGAAAGATTTATTCCGCAGATTAAAGGAGCGCGTGCTTTTTCAGAAAGACGAGTTCCATTGCAGTCAGGACAAATGCCTTGCCTTAAAAACTTTTCAACACGCTTCATTCCTTTTTCGTCTTTCACATTAGAAAGCGCGTTTTCCACAGTGTAGATTGCATTGTAATATGTAAAGTCCATTTCGCCAGTTGAACCAGCACGAGCGCCTTTTTGCATTTGATAAATCAAGTGAACTTTTTTTGCAGGTCCGTGAAAAACAATATCTTTTTCTTTATCCGTCAAATCTTTAAATGGAACGTCGGTGCGAACGCCCATTTTCCGTGCAATGTCCTTCATCAAACTCCACATCAAAGTCTGCCACGGAAGAACTGCGCCTTCGTCAATTGTAAGGTTTTCGTCTGGAACAAGCGTGGCTTCGTCAACAACACGAACAATTCCAGTTCCCTGACATTTAGGACACGCGCCTTGCGAATTAAACGCAAGTTCTTCCGCACCAGGTCCGTAAAAATGAACTCCGCAAGTAGGGCAGACAATCTCTTGTTCGGCGGCAACATTCAGCGTTGGCGGAACATAATGTCCGTTCGGACACTTGTGGCTCGCACAGCGTGAAAACAAAAGTCGCAGCGAATTCAAAAGTTCTGTTCCAGTTCCAAAAGTGCTTCTCATTCCCGGAACGCCAGGACGCTGATGAAGAGCAAGAGAAGCCGGAACATACAAAACTTCGTCAACCAAAGCCTTGCTCGCCTCTGTCATTCTGCGGCGTGTGTATGTTGAAAGAGATTCAAGATAACGTCGGCTTCCTTCCGCGTACAAAACGCCAAGCGCAAGCGAAGATTTTCCGCTTCCAGAAACGCCTGCAATCGCAGTTATTTTATTAAGCGGAATTTTTACATTTATGTTTTTAAGATTGTGAACGTGCGCGCCATAAACCTCAATCGCGTGCGGAATTTCTGTTGTGCCGTGTGTCATGTTCAGGCTTTCAGATTGTGTCAAATTCGGGCTTGGTTGTTGGGCGACATCGAGACATGGCCCGGACATCGCTTCATTGTCGTTTTCCATACAAAATATTTTAGATTTCTATATAAAAAACGGCAAGCAAAACTGTTATCCGCTAAAACGGTATGTTTTCCTGCCGCCAAATTTCTGTTAATATTTTCTCAATTATTGGTCACTGTAATTTATTTAGGATATTATTTATAGGTCAAATGTCGAGTTTTCTTCGCAAACAATAGAAAATGTACGAAGGCAAGGTTCCGATTTGAAAAACAATCTGCACAAGTGAGTAATAAAACTAAAAAATTGCAGACGATACTTGTTTGGTGATTGCTTGCGCGCCCTTCGGGACGATAAACTCAATCACCATAATTTTTTTGACGAACGCGGAAGCCGTTTTTCATAATCGGGTTCTTAAAAACAAGGCATTGCAGGAAACTTCAGTTTCCGAAAATGACTTGTTGGCACACGGAAGTGTGCATATAAATAGGCAAGTTTGAGAATCAAACTTGAAGTTAAATGCGGCTGCGATATTTCGGCAGACGCATTTAAACCTTCTTGCCGAGAGTGCATTTTTGCTAATACATTAAAACTCGACATTTGACCTTATAAAATTCAACATTTGGAGTGTTTATGCAGAACAATCTTATTTTCAGCCAGACAAGAAAAATTTCGTCGGCTTTTATCGACAGCACTGTGAAAATGGGAATCGCCCAGTCGGTTCTTATGGTTCAGGACAATCTTACTGAATGTTTCAATATGCTTTCGTGCGACGGAATCATTTACCGCGAGAAGTTCAACGCGTTCTGGGTTTTCACAAAAACTCGTCTCAGGTTTTTCCGCCGTCCTGATTGGCGCGAAGAAATCGAGGCTCAGACTTTTCCTGTGAGCAATTCTGGCTTTAAAACTCACGTGAACACAATTTTAACAGACAAAAGCGGAAAGAATCTTATTCTGGCGAACCAGGAAGCGTGCGTTCTTGATTTGGAAAAACATCGTCCGCTCAGGCTTACAGACCTTCCTTATCCGAAAGAAAATTTTCCGCAAAGCGTTATGGAAGAGCCTTTTGAAAAACTTGACGTGGACTTTTCCGAATCAGATTTTGTCTATGAACAAATTATCCGTTCGCAGCATATCGATATGTCGCACCATATGAACAACATCGAATACATAAAACTTGCGCTTAACGTTTTTTCCGACGATTTTCTGGAATTGCACGAAGCAAAATCGCTTGAAGTCCATTACACTGGCGAAAGCAAAGAAGGACAGATTTTGCGCGTTTTCAAAAAGGAAGAGAACGGCAGAAATTTCATCAAAATCACGGAAAGCGAAAGAAACGTCTTTGAAATGATGATTGAGTTTTAAAAGTTTCTTTCACTTGACAGTCGCTTGTTCTGCGATTTTTTTTACTTCATCGATTATCGTCTGCAAAATCGCTGGAACTTTTTCTGGCTCTGTGAAAAGATTTTTCAGAAGGCTTTCGATGTTCTCTTCAAAACCGCAAGGAAGAATTTTAGCGTGTTCTTTCGCGTACTGGACCATCCGTTTTTCGCCCGGATGAGTCAATTCGTTCAGGGCGAAAATTATGTCAAAGTACGATTCAAGAAAAGCCGAAGTTCTGTGGTTCACGCTTACTGAATCGTTCCTTGAAATCGCTTTTTTAATCTGCATATCGTACGACGGAAGATTTTCTGTCAAAAGCCGCATATTCTGCCGGATTATGTTTTTCTTGAGTTCAAAAGGATATGGAACAGAAAATCTTTTCTGCATTCGGGCGAATTTTCCGTTTTTGTCGAAAAGGATTTTGCTGTTCAAAGCGTTGTGCCACATACAAGTTGTGTAGCCGTTATGCGCGTAATGCTTCTCGACAACAGACGCGACATCTTCTGCAAATCCGTCCAGATTTCTGTAGAGAATATCAATGTCGATTCCGTCTTTCAGAGTGCAGTCGTCTTCAAGTTCCCAGAATGAATTTCCGATTTCTGTGTATCCGCAGCATTTTTCTAAAATTGATTTGCGTTCGTCTTCCGCCGGAAGTTTTGTGCAGTAAATATACAAATCGTAGTCGGATTTTCTGTCAAAGTTTTTTCCCGCGCGCGAGCCGCCAAGCGCAATCGCCTCGACTTCGTCCATTTCCGAAAATGATTTCCATAACTGTTCAAAATACATAATGTGCTCCTCTTGCTGATTCAAGTTTTGTATTGTCTGACTATTATTTTTTATTCCGTTTATTTTATTGTTTCCGCGTGTCGCTTTCCGCCTCGTTCAACCGTGAATAAATGTATGTGTCTTTCCAGAGCGGATTTCCGTTCTCGTCTTTTCGGAAATAAATGTCCTTGTGAAGATGACCTTCGCGCACGAATCCGAGCTTTTCAAGAAGCTTCCAGGAGGATTCATTCAAAGGGTCGCAGTTCGCTTCGATTCTGTGGATTCCGTTTTTAAATGCCTCGTCGCACAATGCGGAGCACGCTTCAAACGCGTAGCCTTTTTTCCAGAAATTTCTGTTCAGAATATATCCGAGCTCAAGAGATTCGCATTCGCGTTTTCCAAGAAAAACGTTTCCAATCATCTTGCCGTTTTCTTTGTTCTCGTCTTTAAGTTCAATCGCGAAAATCTCGTCGGAAGAAATCCGCCATTCAAGATTCTTTTCTGCTTCTTCAAGAGTCATCGCGGAATAAGGCTCGAACCGCACAGTTTCCTCGTCTGAAAGATATTCGTATAAATCGTCAAGGTCGTTTTTATTGTAGTTCCGGATTAAAAGCCGTTCTGTTTCAATTTTCATTTTCAGCTCCTTGCCTTAGAAGAAACGGAGAAAGTTGTGTCGCAAATGCCGAGATTTGGCTTTGTGTGCAGTTTGAAGTGTTTTGCGAAGTTCAGGAGATTTGGAAAGAAATTGTTTTTGCTCAGCATCGGTGTTCCTTGTGAATGCGATTTTATTGCAGAGAAATTCCGAAGTCAAGTTATCATACGGTTTATTTTGTGCTAATATCGGTTTTATGAAAAACCTGAAGAAATTTGTGTTTGCCGCGGCGGTTCTGTTGTCTTTTCCTTGCTTTTCGGAAATAAGGATTCAAGGCGATGTTGATTTTATTGTGGACGGAATAGACGGAATTCCGTTACTTGAGCCTTTGCCTTCAGTCCGGGTTCTTTACGAATTTCCTCATGACGGAATATTTGCATTCAGTGCAGGCGGAGGCTTGTCTTATATATTTGACTTGCAGGTTTCCGCAGCAACAGAATTTTCCTGGTTTCTGAAAGAGTTTGAAAAGACAAGGCTTTCATTAGTTGTTCAGGCGGAAGGCGGATTGAGTCCTTTTCAGGTTATAAATGAATCGACAGGATATTCAGGAATAGGAACAGTCCACGCTTCTTCTGGAATAATGGCGGAGTGGAGCTGGATTTCAAACAGATTTTACCTGAGAACCGGACCTTGCTACATTTGGCGTATGGACTGCGAAAGCCTCTATCCGATGAACTGGCTGGGTTTGCAGGCAAGTTTTGGCTGGCGGTTCGGACGGAAATAAACGCAGGAAACCTAAAAGTTCTTGCGTTCAACTATAAACACAAATTAGGAGAAGATTATGGATTTTTCCAACCTTGTTAAAGTTCGTTATTCCTGCAAAAAATTCAATCCCGAGAAAAAAGTCTCAAAGGAGCTGATTGAAAAAATTCTTGAATCCGCGAGGCTTTCACCGACCGCGAAAAATCTTCAGGAATATCATATTTATGTCGCCGTTTCGGATGACGCGCTTTCTAAAATCGATAAGGTCACTCCGTGTCGCTACAATGCGCCTGTCGTTCTTGTGGTGGCTTTTGACAAAAACAATGTCTACACTTATCCTGGCGGAAAACGCGATTCAGGAATCGAGGACGCTTCGATTGTCGCGACGCATTTAATGCTTTCAGCGACAAACCTTGGCGTTGACAACTGCTGGGTGAACAACTTTGACCCTGAAAAACTTCACGCGAAGCTTTCGCTTCCCGAAAACGAGGAGATTCTTATGCTTCTTGATTTGGGTTATGCAGCCGACGGCGTAAAGCCTTTTCCTCCGCATTTTTCAAGGAAAGAGCTTTCTGAAACTGTTTCCGAAATCTGATTAAATCCGTTATAATCTAGAAAATCCGGGGCTGTCCAAAAAGGATAAAAATGGAGGCGGCATTTGTCCGAACTGATAAAAAAAGTCAATCTGCGCGACCAGGTTTATGAATATATCCGCGACGCGATTCTGAACCAGGATTTTAAACGCGGCGACAACATAAACCTTGACGAGCTTACACGGAGAACCGGAGTTTCAAACACGCCGATACGCGAAAGCATAAATCTCCTTGTCAAAGAAGGTCTTGTAGAATACAAGCACAACATGGGATTCTTCGTGATAAATCCTGACAAGAAAACTGTGAACGAGATGCTTCAGGTTGTTTTTTTTCTTGTGATTGCCGCGTACAGATTCTGTTTCAGAAGCGACAGGATGAACAGCGTGATTCCGAATTTAAAGGACGAGCTTGACAAGCAGAAAAAACTTCTTGACAACGGCGATTCGCTTGGATTCATCGAGATAACACACAATTTTGAACGCTGCATAATCCAAGGCGTCGGAAATTCTATGCTCGTGAAAGAGTACGATTCAAAAGAAACCCTGATGTCTTTTATCTCGACTTATTATTCCGACAACAATCTTGATTCGCTTAAAAAAGTCTATGCGCAGCACGAAAACATTTACAAACTTATAAAAGACGGAAAACTTGAGGAAACTGTCCTTGCGCTGCGCGAGCATTATTACAATCCCGAGTTATGATTATTCACACTGGACTTAGAACTGACATTCCGGCGTTTTATTCAGAATGGTTTCTGAACAGAATCCGCGCAGGCGAGGTTTTAGTCCGCAATCCTTACAACGAAAAATTTGTTTCAAGATACATTCTGAATCCGAATCTTGTCGATGTCATCTGTTTCTGCACAAAAAATCCTTCTCCGCTTTTAAAAGACGAGGCGGTTCGGCTCTTGAATCCTTTCCGCCAGTTCTGGTTTGTCACAATCACGTCTTACGGAAAAGCCTACGAGCCGAATGTTCCTGAAAAATATGAAGTGATTGAATCTTTCAGAAAACTTTCGTCTGTTGTCGGAAAAGAAAATGTAAGCTGGCGTTACGACCCGGTTTTTGTGCAGGGAAAATATTCGGTTGAGCAGCACAAGAAAAGTTTTGAAAAAATCTGCCGCGCTCTTTCGGGATTCACGGCTGAATGTGTCGTGAGTTTTATAGAAATCTACGGGAAAGTGAAAAGGAATTTTCCGGAAGCGACTGAAGTAAGAGATGAAGACCAGAGGGAACTTACAGCGTTTTTTTCGGAAACCGCAAGACTTCACGGAATCAGGCTTAAACTCTGCTGCGAGAATCCTTCGCTTGCTGAACTTGGCGCGGACATTTCCGGCTGCATGACAAAAGAAATTTATGAACGCGCGGCAGGCGGAGAACTTGTTTTTCCCGAAAACGGACGGAACGGAAGGAACAGAAAAGGATGCGACTGTTTTTTGTCCTGCGACATCGGCTCTTACAACACCTGCGCGCATTTCTGCAAATATTGCTACGCGAACTGCGACAGAAAAACTGTTCTCTGCAATATGTCGCGCCACAATCCAGAATCTCCGCTTTTAATCGGCGAACTGAACAAGGACGATATTGTCCATCAGAGTGTCCAGTTTTCCTGGAGGACAGGACAAAACAGATTAGAATTTTAAGATGATTTTGATATGAATGTTCCTGAAAAAAAAATTTGACAAATTTCAGTTCAGACATATACTAAATACTGGTTCACAAATTATAAGATTCAATCACGCAATTAAAAAGAGGAGAAAAGTCATGTCGCAGATTCGCCCGGCTTTACCTGACAGAAATGACAAACGAAAATTCTTTTCAGACAAATCAAACCGAATCAGAAAAAAAACTTCCGAAAACAGAAATTTATCTTGACGATGCTCGGGGGGGGGGGCTTATAATTTTTGCTGTGGGCTGATTTCATATTTCTTGCAGTGAATCAGCCTGACGGTTCAAAAGATGAACATTTGTTTTGGGGAGATTGAAATGACTCAAGTTACTGAAGAAAAATTTATTATTTCTAAAAGAGCGATTTTTTATTTATACGGAATTTTCATTGCCTGTCCTGTGGTTTTCTTTGTCTATGTTCTTCTTGCAGGCTTTCTTACTTTGCAAGAGGTGCTGGATGCTTTTCTTGGCGGCTGGACAGTTCTTGCGTGCATTCTGATAGCGGTTTCACCTGCGATTGTTCTTGTCTGGCTAAGGCGGAACCTGGACAAGTACGACGGAAGCGAGGAGTCTCTTCAAAAGGTGAACTCTGTTTTGAAAGGCGTTTCCCGGAGCGTCTTTGCCATAGAAGCCCTTGCGAACGCGATTTTTGCGGTTGTTCTTGCGGTGAATGTCTCGCAGTCGGAGATGGTTTTTTCAGGATTGAACCATAATCATCTTGTCGCGAACATCGTCCTTGCTTATCTTGGAATTTCGCTTATGATTACTCCGATAGGCTTTATCCTTTTCATAATGAACATCGAAAGAATTCTGTCGAACATTCCTTTCAATTCAAAATATATGATGACGACAGTCCGCTCTCGTTTTATGCTTTCTTTCCTTGCGAATCTCGTCGGATTTATAGATTCGCTTGCCGCTGTCATTCTCAGGCTTGATACTATAAACAGCAACAGGGAAATCTCGGCGATTATAATCTCGATAGGAGTTATTTTTTCCCTTTCGATATTCGGATGCATTTATATTTCAGTTCATTCTATAAATAAAGAGCTAAAAAAAATCACCACAAGAGTGAAAGATTTGTATCATTACAATTTCAATGTTCCGGACCTGCACATCCACTGCCGCAACGAATTCGGAATAATCCAGAACGCCTTGAATATTTTAAAGAACCGGATTGCACAGATTATGCGAGACATGGGCGTTCAGGTTCTGGAAACCAAGGATTTTTCAAATCTTCTTACAGAAAACATTGTGAGCTCGGGCGAGAATGTAAAATCAATCGAGAACACAATCGCGAATGTCAAAGACGAAATGGTTGACCAGGCTGCCGGAGTTGAAGAGGCGAACGCGACGACAGAGCAGATTCTGAACAGAATCCAAGATCTGAATTCCGCGATTGAAACCCAGAGCGCTGGAGTTGAGCAGTCCACAGCCGCAATCGAAGAGATGGTAGCGAACATCCAGTCTGTTACAACAATCCTTGAAAAGAACAGCCATTCTGTCCAGAATCTTACAAGCGCTTCGGAAGACGGACGCAAAAAAGTCACAGATGCGGTTGAACGCGCCGCAAGGATAATCGAACAGTCCCAGATGCTCGCGCACGCAAGCTCGACAATCGAGGAAATCGCAAGCCGGACAAATCTTCTTGCTATGAACGCCGCGATTGAATCCGCCCACGCAGGCGAGGCTGGAAAAGGATTTTCCGTTGTCGCCGACGAAATCAGGAATCTTGCCGAGCAGAGTTCAGAGCAGGCGAAGAACATCTCCGAGAATTTAAAGTCGCTTTCGGATTCGATAACTTTGATTTCAGACAACACAAAGGAAGTCCAGAAGCAGTTTGAAGTGATTTATTCTTTGACGCAGGAAGTCAAGCAGCAGGAAGGAGTCATTTCAAACGCGATGAGCGAACAGAACGAAGGAAACAAGCAGGTTCTTGACGGAATCCATTCAATCAATTCCTCGACTATTGTCGTGAAGGACGGCTCTGCTGAAATGATGCGCGGCGGAGAGCAGATTGTCGCCGAGATGAAAGTCCTTATCCAGAAGACAAGAAAAATCGACGAGGAGATGGCGAACATCACGGAAAACATAAACGGAATCCACACAATGCTTGTCGACGCCGCTTCCACAGCGCAGGAAAATTCGCAGGAGCTTTCTAAAATCGGCGAGGAAGTAGGGAAGTTCAAGCTCTGATTTTCCTTAATGAGATTTTAAACTGGCTTTCCAGCGCGTTTATTCAGTATATTTTATTCAAAGGAATAAGATATGGCTGAACCGATGAAAAGCAAAAACAGAACAATAAGCGGAATCAACTTCACAGGCGAGCGCGCCCAGTATTTCGCGAAAAATCTCCGTTATGAAAACTGCGTTTTTTCAGACGGAGAATCGCCTTTAAAGCACGCGAAAAATCTTGAGATTGAAAATGTCCGTTTTGAATACAAATATCCGCTCTGGAACAGCGAAAATATCCTGATAAAAAATTCGCTGATTAAAGAGCTCGGGCGTTCCGGATTCTGGAACACAAAAAATGTCCGGATTGAAGACACAGTCATCGAAGCGCCGAAAGAATTCCGAAGGAGCGACGGGATTTCGCTCAAAAACGTGAAGTTCACGAACGCGGCGGAGACTTTCTGGAATTCAAAAAACATCCGGCTTGAAAACGTGCAGTCGAACGGCGATTATTTTGCCTTGAACTCGGAAAACTTTTCTGCGGAAAATTTCAGTCTTGAAGGAAACTATTTTCTTGACGGCGGAAAAAACATTGAAATCCGCAATTCACGGATAATCTCAAAAGACGCGTTCTGGAACTGCGAGAATGTCACGGTTTACGATTCATACATCTGGGGCGAATATTTAGGCTGGCATTCCAGAAACCTTAAATTCGTGAACTGCACAATCGAAAGCGACCAGGGGCTTTGCTACATCGACGGACTGAAAATCGAGAGCTGTAGATTTGAGAACACAGTTTTGTCGTTTGAATATTCGACAGGGATTGACGCGGAAATCAAAGGCAGAATCGAAAGCATAAAAAATCCTTGCGGAGGAAAAATCAAGGCGGACGAAATCGGAGCCCTGATTCTGAATCCAAAACGCTGCAATCCGAAAGAGACAAAAATCATCTGCGGAAAAATCGGCAAGGCTTTCACAAAAGACTTGAACCCGAACGAGGAAGAGTTTTTATGAAATACGACTTTGACAGAATAATCGACAGAAAGAACACAAACTCGCTCAAATGGGATGAAAAGCCCGGAACTCTTCCGCTTTGGGTCGCCGATATGGATTTTGAGACCGCGCCTCAGATAAAGAACGCGATTTTAAAGCGCGCCGAGCACGGAGTTTTCGGATATTCTGTGATTCCTGAAGAGTGGGGCAAAAGCTATTCCGAGTGGTGGAAAAAGCGTCACGGACTTAACATGAAACCTGACGAGCTGATTTTCTGCAACGGAGTTGTTCCCGCGATTTCATCTTTGGTCAGAAAACTTACGGGTCCTGCGGAAAAAGTTCTGATTCAGACGCCGGTTTACAACATATTTTTCAATTCAATTCTGAACAACGGAAGGTTTGTCCTTGAAAGCCCGCTTGATTTTAAAGGAAATAGCAATTGCGCCGGAAAAACTGGAGAAACCGGAAAAAACGGAAGCAAGGGAGAACGAGAAAAAAACGGCTCGTATTCAATCGATTTTGAGCGGCTTGAAAAAGATTTGTCCGACAGGCAGGTTTCGCTCATGATTCTGTGCAATCCTCACAATCCGTGCGGAAAAATCTGGAGCAAGCCTGAGCTTGAAAAAATCGCTTTGCTCTGCAAAAAACACGGAGTAAAAGTTATTTCCGACGAGATTCACTGCGACATAACAAAGCCCGGAAAAAAATATGTTCCGTTCGCGGGCGTTTCAAAAACCGCGGCGGAAATTTCTGTGACTTGCATTTCGCCTTCAAAATGCTTCAATATCGCGGGACTTAATTCCGCCGCGATTTTTGTTCCGAATCCGCTTCTCCGGCACAAAGTCTGGCGAGCCTTGAACACAGACGAAATCGCTGAGCCGAACGCGTTTGCAGTCTGCGCGGCGGTTTCCGCGTTCAGTTTTTCAAACGGAAGCGAAGAATGGCTATCTGAACTGAACGAATATCTTTTTGCAAACAGAAAATTCGCTGAGGATTTCATTGAATCTGAAATTCCTGCTTTGAATTTTGTCAAAGCCGACGCGACTTATCTTCTTTGGGTCGATGTTTCAAAGACAGGAATGAACGGAACAGAATTCGCCGAAAAACTTAAGGATGAAACGGGACTTTTCATAAACGAAGGCGCGGAATACGGAAAGACGGGCGAAAATTTTGTAAGGATAAATCTTGCCTGTCCCCGTTCTGTTTTAGAGGACGCGCTGAATCGTCTTAAGAAGTTCTGTAAATTTCACCTGAACTACGTCTGAATCGCACTTGAAAATCACATATTTCCCACATATAATTCGGGTGAAAATCACTGAAGAAGAGGTATAAATATGGCGAATCTTACAATCACTTTGGACGACGCGGACAAACAGGGAATCTCTGAGTTTTGCAGCCAAGTCGGGCTTACAGTTTCTGGACTTTACAATGTTTTCACAAAACAGGTTCTCCGTGAAGGCAGAATTCCTTTTAAAATCAAAGTTGACAAGCCGAACCGCAAGACAATCAAAGCGATGAAAGAGGGCGACAAAATCATCGAGAAAATCCGGAAGAATCCTGATTCTGTGAAAACTTATACAGTTGAGGAAGCGATTGAGGAGATGAAATCGTGGTAGAATCAAAAAAAGTTTATGAAATTCAATGGACATCGCAGTATAAAAAAGATGTGAAAAAAGCGAAAAAACGCAATTATCCGATGCAGGAACTTTATGATGTCATTTCAAAACTTGCGAACGGAGAGCCATTGGAAGAACGATTCTGCGACCACAAGCTTGAAGGAAAATGGGCAAACCACCGCGAGTTTCACATTCGTCCTGATTGGCTTCTGATTCTTGAGCTTTCGCGGACAGGAACTCATTCCGATTTGTTTTAGATTGAAAATAATTCCGCACATTTTCTGAAATCCATCTGCTGAATTTCTGTCTGACCAGACAATTTCACGCAAATCCACGCGATTTCAAAACCTTTCGCAAACCATACAAAAATCTGCTAAAAAATCGAAAAATCCTGAAAAAATCCGCTTATTGAGAAAAAGTCTTCGTAAAACCATATTTCCGACAAGTCATATTTCTATTGTGTTTCCTTGGTTATAGTGTAAAATTGAATTTGTACAAGGAGAACAAAACACTTGGAGCCGGATAAGGTTTCATTAGACCTGTTCTGAAACTGAAGTTTCAGAACAGGTTGCTTTGAAGAGCGATGTTTAAAATCGCGCTATTTCAGCGATTTTAAACTCGTCGGCTTGTTGATGACGAAGTTATCAACAAGTCTATTCTTCTGGTTTCAAAATCTGTGTTTTGTTTATTGAACTTGTTCGGAGACTTCAGTTTCAGGGCAGGTTATTTTATGTCCGGCTTTTTTAAAGCCGCATTTTCTAAGGAGAGATTTATGGGATTATTCAGACGTTATCTTTCTGTTTTTCTTTTGAGCACGCTTGTCGGCGCTCTGCTTCTTACTTACGGACAGTCCATTTATATCCACGGACTGAACTTTGTAGAATGGGCGAAAACTCTTCCTCTCATAATGGGGCTTGTCGTCTGCCTTTCGGTTGTTGTTCTTGTTGTGGTTTATTTTACGATGAAGCCGATGCAGGAATTGATTTCAAAAATTGAACAAGTTCTTTCTATAGAAGAAGAAGTTAAGACCTTTAAAAAACTCAGAAACAGGCTGCGTCTTGTGACGGTGCTTTCGCTCGGGACCGCGTATGTCGTCGGAACGCTGGCTCTTCTTTTTGTGAACGCGGCGCGCGGAATTTACAATCTGGGCTACGATTTCGGCTATAAAGTCGCGACTGTAAGCATCGTTCTGGTTGACAGCGTTCTTTACTGCTCGATTTCAGTTTCATACTGCATCATGTTTTTCGAGGCTTTAATAAACAAGGAAGTAGAAAAACTCAGAATCGCTGACATAGGAAAATACAAGCCTGAACATTTCACTGTCTGGATTGGACTTATGGCTAGTTTCATCGCCCTGTTTTTCGGCTGGCGCGGAATTCTTCTTACATATTACGCGACAAGATACGGAGTCGAGAATGTCCGCAGGTTCTTTCTTGGCGCTGTTCCGATTCTTGTCGTCTGCTGCGCTTACTGCGCGCTTGTCCTGGACTTTTCGCTGATTAAATTCCGAAGGAGATTTCAGAACACGACAAATGTTATCAGGAACATCAGGGAAAACGGCGAGCTTTCACGGAGAATTTATGTTGTCCAGCTTGATGATTTTGGAGCGACAAACACAGAAGTGAACAAACTCATCGACCATCTTACAGGAATAATCGGGCAGATAAGAAACCAGTCCAATCTGATTTCCGAAAGGGCTGCCGCGCTTCTTGCCACGAGCGAGGACAGTTCTTCCGGAATAAACCAGCTTCAGGCGACTTTCCAGAGCATGGACGCGAAAAACGACGAGCGTGACAGGCTCCTTGAAAACACTCACACGAACATAGAAAAACTCGCGTCGGACTCAAACAGAATCGCGGAGCTTGTGGTCAGCCAGACAAGCGCGACCGAACAGAACGCATCGAGCATAACGGAAATGGTCGCGAACATTAATTCAATCGGGCAGATGGTGAACAAGTCCAAAGCGCTTTCAGAAAAACTTTCCGAGCTTTCAGAAACAGGAAATACAGAAGTCGCGGAGACTTTCCAGATAGTGAACGAAATCACAGAAAAATCCGCCCAGATGCTTGAAGTCACAAAAGTAATCCAAAGCGTCGCGAGCCAGACAAACCTTCTTGCGATGAACGCGGCGATTGAGGCGGCCCACGCGGGCGAGGCTGGACAAGGATTCGCTGTTGTCGCCGACGAAATCCGTAAACTCGCGGAATCAACTTCACGGAGCACAAAAGACATAAACGGAATGATTGAAGAACTTGTAAGTTCAATCGAAAAGAGCAGCCAGAAAATCACAAACACAAGGGAAGCGTTCGGCGCGATTCACGACAGCATTCAGGACCACATGAATCTTGTAGAGACGCTTTCACGCGCGACGGAGGAGCAGTCAATCGGAGCGCAGGAGACTTTAAAGGCTACGAACGAAGTTTCAGAGCAGATTGTTGAAATCAACACTTTGATTAAAAACCAGGCGGAATACAGCAATGAGCTTGAAAACAGCGTCAAGGAAGTCGTGAACATTTCGGCTCAGGTGAACGAAGCCTTGAAGGAATCCGCGGTTGTAATCAGCGATTTTGCAAAGTCGATTGAAACTGTAAAGCACGGCGCGATTGACAATCAGACTGCGATTCAGGCGATTACAAACGAGCTTGCGGGATTCAGGCTTTCGGAAGAATAAAGCCGGAAAAACTGAAACAGAAACTTCGGAACGCAAGGAAAACTTTTTTGAGCGTTCCGATTTTGGAACGTTATACTTTTTTTGCGTTTCAAATATAACTATAAATGCAAATCATAAAAAAGAGAGGTTTATTTTATGGACTTGAAAATCATTCTTGAGATTGTCGGCTACATCGGCTCGGCTTTTGTTGTTGTTTCAATGCTGATGACTTCGGTCGTCAAGCTGCGTCTTATCAACGCGACAGGAAGCATTATTTCAATCGTTTACGCGGCGATTGTCCACGCTTATCCGCTTGCGATAATGAATTTTTGCCTTGTCGTGATAAACATCGTGAACCTTTACAAGCTGCTTCATTCAAAGAACGAATATTCTGTTGTCGATGTTAAAGCCGATGATTCGTTCGCGAAGTTTTTTTTCGATTCGTACAAAGACGACATCAGAAAATATTTTTCCGACGTCGAGGGAATCGAAGGCTGTTCCGAGGTTCATATTGTATGCGTCGGCTCGTCGCCTGTCGGAATCATCGCAGGAAACGAAAGCGGCGGCTTGCTGAATGTAAGGCTTGATTACACAACGCCAAGTTACCGCGACTGTTCTGTCGGAAAATTTCTTTATCCTTATCTTGCGGAAAAAGGCGTGAAAAAAATCGCGGCGGTTTCTTCAAGCGAAACACACAGCGCGTATCTTAAGAAAATGGGATTTTCAAAAGACGAAAACGGAAACGGATTTTCAAAAACGCTTTGATTTTGGAGAAGTTGCTTTAGTTTTCTGACGCTATAAGTAAATCTGGCTTTTAGGAGGCATTATGCTGAAGCTTTACGGCTCTTCGCTTTGCCCTGACTGCGTGGTCTGCAAAAATTCTTTTGACGCGGAGAAAGTCGAATACGAATATCACGACATAACTTCAGATTTGAAGGAACTGAAAGCGTTTCTTTCGCTGCGCGACAAAAATCCGAAGTTCGACAAGGCAAAGCAGAAAGGCTTGATTGGAATTCCGATTCTCGAGACAGAAGACGGAACGCTCACATTCAAATGGCAGGAATTTGTCAAGAATCCTCTTCCGCTTGCTGAATGCAAGGACAATGTGTGCGGACTTCCAAATAGTGCGGTATAGAAAAAGCGTGAAATTTATGCTAATTTCTGCTTATGGTTGATTCCAAAACTGTTGATGAATTTATCAGCAAAATTCCGCAGATAAAAACAGGAATGTTTCCAGACTTTCTCTCAAAAACCAGAGATATTTTTGAGGCTAGGCTTCAGACTTTTATTTCAAAAAATCATAACTGGCTTCTTGGCGCTGTGATTGGTGAAATCGGAGCAAACACTTTTGATCATAATTTTTCTTTTAATTCGGATTTACCGAGAGGCTTTTTTTGTGATTTTATGACAAGCCCATCATGTATTTTTATGTGCGACTTCGGGGCTGGATTGAAATCGACGCTTTCCAGAGTTGTGGACGGAATTCACACTGATAAAGATGCTATTGAAATCGCATTTACAAAGCCGATTTCTGGTCGTGCTCCAGAACTTCGTGGAAATGGATTGAAGTTTGTGTTAAGTTCTGTTGTGCAGAACGGATGGAATCTCCATTTTCAATCGGGCAGCGCAGTTTGCAAAGCAGACGAAGACGGATATTATTTTGATGATTCGGATTTTGTTCATAAAGGAATCTTTTGCGTTCTTTCTTGTTGAACGGATTGAACAGAAATCTGAGTAGAGGTAATGGATATGAAAGTTGATATGTCATCATTTGGCGAAATGCTTATGTCTAGACCGGCAGGAAAAGAAGCCTTTCTTGGTGCGTCAGCGTATATTTTCTCGAATCTAAAAGAAGATGAAATCATTCAGCTTGATTTTTCTAATGTAAAAGTTCTCGCTCCGTCCTGGGCGGATGAATTTATCACAGGCATAAAATCTAAATTCAAGACAAAAATCGAGTATTTGAACACAGACAATGAATCTGTAAAGGCTTCTCTTAAAACTGTTCTTGAGCCTATAGATGTTCTGAAATATAAGAAACTTAATTAGGCTTTCGGAAATAATCAATTGTCTTGCTGAATGCAAGGACAATGTGTGCGGACTTCCAAATCAGGCGATGTGAAGATATAATGTTTTCCGTTATGGAAAAATCAATAGACACAAAATGCATTCAGTCAGGCTACGAGCCTAAAAACGGAGAGCCTCGGCAGATTCCGATTGTTCAGTCTACAACTTTCAAGTACGACACAAGCGAAGAGATGGGCGCTCTTTTTGATTTGCAGAAGAGCGGATATTTTTACACACGGCTTCAGAATCCGACTAACGATTTTGTCGCGGCGAAAATCGCGGCTCTTGAAGGCGGAAAAGCGGCGATGCTCACTTCCTCTGGACAGGCGGCGAATTTTTTCGCGCTTTTCAATATCTGCGAGGCGGGAAGCCACATTGTCGCTTCTTCTTCGATTTACGGCGGGACATTCAATCTGATTTCCGTCACATTGAAGAAAATGGGAATCGATTCTACTTTTGTTTCGCCTGACGCTTCCGAAGAGGAACTGAACAAAGCGTTCCAGAGAAACACGCGCGCGGTTTTCGGGGAAACAATCGCGAATCCTGCTCTTACTGTTCTTGACATCGAAAAGTTTGCGAAAGTCGCGCACGACCACAATGTTCCGCTGATTGTGGACAACACTTTTCCGACACCGGTAAACTGCCGCCCGATTGAATGGGGCGCGGACATTGTTACACATTCCACCACAAAATATATGGACGGGCACGGCTCTTGTGTCGGCGGCGTGATTGTCGATGCCGGAAAATTCGACTGGCTTTCGCGCAAAGATATGTTTCCCGGGCTTGCGACACCTGACGAAAGTTACCACGGAATAACTTATGCCGAGCATTTCGGAAACGAAGGCGCGTTCATCACAAAGGCGACAACTCAGCTTATGCGCGATCTGGGCTCGATTCAGTCGCCGTTCCATGCTTACATCTTGAATCTAGGTCTTGAATCGCTGCACGTAAGAATGCCGCGCCATGTGGAAAACGGACAGGCGGTCGCGGAATTCCTTGAAAGCCAGAATCAGGTGCTTCGCGTAAACTATCCGACTTTGAAGTCGAACAGATATTATGGGCTTTCTAAAAAATATCTTCCGAAAGGCGGCTGCGGCGTTGTTTCGTTCGAGATAAAAGGTGGACGTTCCGCTGCGGAAAAATTTATGAAGGCTCTAAAAGTTTTCGCGATTGAAACTCATGTCGCCGACGCAAGAAGCTGCTGCCTGAATCCCGCGACTTCAACTCACCGTCAGATGAATGACGAGCAGCTTTCCGCCGCCGGGATTCCGGCTGGACTTATAAGAATTTCATGCGGGCTTGAGGACAAGAACGATCTGATTGCCGACTTGAAGCAGGCTTTGGAATCTGTCTGAAAACGATTCCATAAGAATGTTATACAGATAAGCAGGATATATTGTTTATGATGAAAATAAAATCCGGCTCAATTTTCATGTCGCTTTTTATCCTGCTGAATTTTGTTTATGTTTTGTCGTCATGTGTCGAGTCGGTTTTTTCTGAAAACTGGCTTTTGGACAACAGCGATGCGGAAATCTATGTCCTTAATTTTTCTGATTCGGATATTTTTGCCGAGATTCAATATGCGGACAATAAAGAATCAAAAAAAATCCCTGTTTCAGAAGATTGTGTTAAAAACCGTTCGGAACTGGATAGGCTTTCAAGTGACGAATTTCTTTATTCTTCTGTAGTGAATGAAATTGACAGCAATCAAAACAGGTCTGAATTGCCATCCGGCAGATACTGTGATTTTACAGGAAAGGTTTCTGAAAATGACAGGATTTTTTCACCGTCAGAACTGGCAAGTGTCCGCTCGATAGCCTTGAATAAAAGCGAAAAAACTTTGTATTCATCAAAGATTTGTGTTCCGGATAAAAACCCTCTGATTGCGGTCGAGAATAATCCGATTGCTGGCTATTATGTCCAGAATCTTTCCAGCGTTTTTGCTGGCGGAGCATTCCTGTTCAAAAGTCAGCCGGGAGATTATCTTTTTATCGAGGGCAATGTTGATTTTTCGGATAAAACAGACGGACAAGACGGATTATTGAAAAATCTGAAATACATTATAGTGATTCTCTGAGTTGACAGAAACCAATTCCATAGATTAAGATTTTTCTAGTTCTTCTTTTGCCTTTCTTCATAAAATTCAATTTCATGGAGGAATCTATGACAAAAAAGCTTTTTATCTTTTCCGCGCTTTCTCTTCTTTTATCGGGAATGATTTTCGCCCAGCCTAAACGCAGTTTTCCGGCTCAGGCTGGAAATTCGTTTTCCGTCGTCGGCGACTGGGTTTTCACGGACTCAAATTATTTTGTGAAAATCGAAATCGACTACGACGGCGATATGGAAGTTAAGCTGATGGAACAGAACCGGATCGAGACGGAATGGGAAGGATATTGGTCTGCCTCGGACAAGCAGATATTCTTCAACGCGTACAAAAAAGAGACAAAAGACTACACAAGAACGATGTGGAACGAGTCAAAAGTCCGCGTGAACGAAAGATGGGTTTTTGACTACGAACTGACAGACCAAGGACTTGTTCTTACCTGCCCGAATCTTCCGGGAACTGCCGCAAAGGAATCTTTGTATTCGCGCCGCTGGTAGATTTTTCCGCCGATTGCTTTTCATTTGTAAAAAAGTTTCATAAGTTCTATACTTTCCGCCGTGAACTCAGACAAGAAAAAATCAATGGACATGGTTCACGGCAGCCTTGTTCCCAAAATAATTTTGTATGCGCTTCCTCTCGCGTTCACTGGAATTCTTCAGCAGCTTTTCAATGCGGCGGACATCGCTGTTGTCGGACAGTTTTCTGGAAAGGAAGCGGTCGCCGCAGTCGGCTCAAACAGTCCGATAATCGGTCTTCTTGTTAACCTGTTCCTTGGAATTTCACTCGGAGCGAATGTTGTGATCGCGCACGCAAGCGGACAGGGAAACGACAGGCGGATTGAAACTGCGGTCCACACTTCGATTGTCGTTGCGGTTGTCGGCGGAATTTTGATGTCCGCGGTTTCAGAAGCGGTCGCTTCTCCGATAATTTCTGTGATGCGTCTTCCCGAGGAAGTTAGCCATCTTGCCTTGAAATATCTTAGGATTTATCTTCTGGGGCTTCCTGTCATTTTCCTTTACAATTTTGAATCCGCGATTTTCAGAAGCCGCGGAAATTCCGCTGTTCCTCTTTTTGCGCTTCTAGTTTCGGGAATCATAAATATAATCCTGAACCTTGTTTTTGTTGTCGGCTTTAAAATGACAGTTGACGGAGTCGCATGGGCTACAGTCATTTCAAATTTCATAAGCTCGATGATTCTGTTTGTCCTTCTGTGCAAATCGCGCGACAAAATCCGCGTTGACATAAGAAAACTTAGAATCGACTACGCGATTTTGGGGAAAATCTTAAAGATTGGAATTCCGTCTGGAATCCAGGGAATGGTTTTCAGCCTTTCAAATATTATCGTTCAGTCTGCGATAAACAGCCTTGGCTCAACGATAATCGCCGCCTCGACCGCCGGATTCAACCTTGAAATAGTTTCGTATTATATGATGAATTCTTTCAATCAGTCTTGCACAACTTTTGTCGGACAGAACCACGGGGCAGGCGAGAACGCAAGATGTCGCCTTGTCCTTCGCGATTGTCTTGTCTTGAGTTTTGTGTTCACCGCCGCAATCTGCACGCTCACTTTGATTTTCAACCGTCCGCTTCTTTCGATTTTCACGCGGGATTCTGAAGTCATCGCGTTCGGTCTTGTCCGACTTAAATACATTTTCTTTGCGTATATTTTCAGTTTTGCCCAGGAAGTTCTTTCGGGTTATCTCCGCGGATTCGGAATCTCCACGATTCCGGCTCTGAGCGCGATTATCGGAGTCTGCGGAACGCGGCTTTTATGGATTTTTCTGGTTTTTCCGTTCAGCCCTTCGTTCAGCACAATCATGCAGGTTTATCCGATAAGCCTTGGACTTACGGCGGCTGTGATAATGATTTTCACGCTTGCAGTCCGGCCTTCAAGAAGATACGCGGAAAAAAGCGACATTTGATTATCTTGGTGAATCGCCTTAATGAATCTCTTCGATTTTTCTTATGGCTTCGGATTCATTGATTTTTTCCGGATAAGATTTTATGACTTCCTCGTACATCAGAATTGTCTTTTTCACATGGCTTTCGATTGTGAACTGTCTTGTGAGTTCAAGGCTTTGCTCGCCGAACGATTTGCGTTTTTCTTTGTCGAACGAAATCTCAATCATGTTTTTAAGAAGCTCGTCGTCGTTTTCGGCAAGATAACCGTTTTTGCCGGGGAAAACGCAGTCAAGAAAACTTTCGTCCATTCTTGCGACAACCGGAAGTCCGCATAGTTCCGCTTCAAGGATTGTCATCGAATGCATTTCAGAAAGGCTTGCTGTGATGAAAACATCCGCCGCCTCGTAATATTTGTGCGTTTCAGTCCATTCGACAAATCCTGTGAAGATTATTTTTCCTTTTTGCACAAATTCTTTTGTTTCCGCACAAAGCTCGTTGAACGCGGGACCTTTTCCGACAAACATGACTTTCGCTTTGGGATTCATCGCGACAAGTTTCTTGCATTGCTCCGCGAGCTCAAAAACCCTTTTTTCTTCCGCGATTCTTCCAAGAAACATGAAAAGGACTTCGTTGTTTTTGATTCCGTGCTTTTTCCTAAGGCTCTTGCGTTCCTTTTCAGCATCTTTCTGCGTCATCGAAGCCGGTTTGAATTTCTCTGTGTCGATTGAATTTGGAATCACGACGACAGGAATGTTTGCGACCATGTTCGGCTTTTTGTAGTAATTTCGCGCTTTTGAGGAAACGCCGATAAGCGCATCGAATTTTTTATAGAATCCGCTCATCACTGTGTTCACAATTTTCGGCGTGATGAACCAGAGATGCTTGAGATAATATTTGTAGAAATCGACCCACATTGTGTGGATCGTGCAGATTGCCGGAATGTGAAGTTTTTTCGCGATGAAAGTTGCGGAAAGTCCGATTCCGAATTCTGTGTGGCAGTGGATTATGTCGATGTTCTTTGATTTCATGAAGCGGAGAAGAGCAAGCCTGTTCGGAATCGCGACAAACTGGTCGGTTCCAAGCCCGAGCGAAAAACTTTTTACCTGATACATATCGGGCTCTTTTGAAGTGTATTCTTTTGTGGTCTGCGGGCAGACAAGAATAACATTGTGGTTCATTTTTATGAGCTGTTCTTTCAATTGGGTTACAACAGTCACAACTCCCGATTTTGTGGGAAAATAACTGTCAGCGAACAATGCGATATTCATGCTTAAATTATACAAGGAAACTGGTTTGCCGGCAAATCAGCGTATTGAATCTGTTTGCCAGAAAACAAGTGTTCAGGCGAATCAGTTTGTTGTCCTTGAATATTCTCCGTTTATTTCAAGTTTTGGCGAGCGATATACCGAAAGTTTTCCAAGGCTGGAGATTTTGTACATCACTTTCCAGGTTTCATAAAATCTTGACTTTTTGTTTGCCGCTTTGTCGTCCAAGGAATTTGTCTTGATTTCAATTCTGTCGGCGGAAGTTATTCTGTATCGTCCTGAATAGATTTTGTGCTCGTCTGTTTCTGAATTTCTGATTGTCACAGAAAAATCCAGGTTCTGGTCGAAGTTCAGGATTATTGTCGCGGAGCCTTCAGTTCTTCGCCATTTTCCGTAAGGAGTTCCGCTCCAGAAACTGTCCTGCGAAAACGCGCAAAGGCTTGCAGCTAAAAACGCCAGAATAAAGCAAAGTTTTTTCATTTCTCTCTCCAGATTGATATGCAGGTTTGCGCCGCAAAAGTAGAATCAGTTTTTCATATCCGTTTTAGATTGTAGCACATAACAGCCATAAGTCAAATTTCATAGCGATTTTACAAATTCTGCGGCGGAAAATGCCGCGACTGCTCCGTCGTTCGCCGCGGTCACAATTTGCCTTAAAGGTTTTGAACGCACATCGCCCGCGATAAAAAGCCCGGGAATTTTCGTCGCCATTTTTTCGTCAGTCCTGAAATATCCGTTCTCGTCTTTTTCAAGTTTTTCAGGAAGATTTTCCAGAATCTGATTTCTCGGATTCATTCCTACGCAGACAAAAACCGCGTCCGCAGGAATGTTTTCAGTTCCGCCGGATTTGACATTTTCAAGCACGACGCTTTCGACATTCGCCTTCCCTTTGATTTCCCTGATTTTATTTTCAAAGCGGACGCTTATGTTTTTGCTTGAAAGAATCCTTTCGGAAAGGCTTTTCGCCGCCCTGAATTCGTTGCGTCTGTGCACAAGATTGATGTGCGACGCGATTCCTGAAAGATAAAGCGCTTCCGAGCAGGCAGAATCTCCGCCGCCGACCACGACAATGTTTTTTCCTCGGAAAAAAGGCCCGTCGCAGACCGCGCAGTATGAAACTCCTTTTCCTTCAAATTCTTTTTCGCCTGGAACATTCAGCTTTGCGTGTTCCGCTCCTGTCGCGTAAATCAGAGATTTCGCTTCGATGACAGGATTCTTTGAACTGCTGGTTTTTACTACAAATCGAAAACCAGAACGGAAAGAGGAGCGAGATGTTTTTCCGCTTTTTGTTTTGTTTCCGTTTCCGTCTTCCGCCGCTTCATCTTCTTTTATGTGCGGCTTGTTTTTTTCATAATCTTTGTCTTCAAAATCTTCGGCGGAAACGAGTTCAACAGAAACGACAGAAGTCTGCCTTATTTCCGCTCCGAAACTTTTTGCCTGGGCTGCAAGCTTTTCCGCAAGCTCATATCCGTTGACCGCAGGAAAAATTCCGGGATAATTTTCAAGGCTCGCGATTTCAAGAATCTGTCCTCCGCCTCCGGAATTGTCAAGAACAATTGTCTTCATTCCGGAACGGGAAGCGTAAATTCCTGCCGAAAGCCCTGCGACTCCCGCGCCGATTATCAGAATGTCTGTTTTTTCGTTCATAATTTATGCCGCCGATTTATATTCCATAATGCAAACTTTTGTAGTTGTGTTGACAAGCGCAGAAAGAATTTCATCGATGTGTTCCATTACGCTGGAGGAAAAAACTTCTTCTCCGCATTGAGCGCATTTCTTGCACGGCACATTTTCGATGATTACATAGCAATTTTTTAAATGTGCAAAATATGTTGCTGTGGAATCAATCATAGAATCGGTTTTACAGCTTAGGCATTTCATCTTTCAATTCTCCTTCCTCGTTTTTAGGTCAGAATTCCATTTATCTAATGACGGAAAATATGCGGTTATTATTTTGCTAGAAGTTCCCTCGTCGCTTAAACATACATGAATTATTTCTCCCTTTGTTGAAGAACCTCGGACAAGATAACTGGGAAACGGAAAATCGTTTGGATAATTTTCAATGATTTCTCCAGTCATAAGTGCGTTTCGTATATCTTTTGCAAGGATTCCTCTTTGGCGACATCGTTCTGCCGCATGATTTGTGATAAAGACGTTGTCGCTTTTGTAATAATTTTGAAATATTTCAATTTGAATCATCTTTGCTTTTGTTATTATAAGTCAGGGAAATTCAGATGTCAAATTCACGTGTTCTTTGATATACATTCTCAAAGTTCCTGCATCTTCACAAAATCACGGAACTGAATGTGCCGCTTTTGTAGCGAGCGATGATGTCGTTTAAGATAATTGTTTCGTTCAAATCATTCAGATATTCTTTTTGCGTCTGCGCGTCGCTGAACTTCATCAAGGAAAACATAGCAAAGTCCGCCTTTACGTTTTTCTTCAATAGACTTGATTAGCGAAAGCGTGTCTGGAATTTTTGAAAGATTTGACAAATCCTCAAAGTCAATAAGAATCACGTTGTCTGACTTTTCTTTGATTTCCGCCATGATTTCATTAAGAATCACAGACTTTCCGCACCGCCTGATTCCCGTGAAGATTTTGATTAAGTCGCTTTCATAAAACGGCCGGACTGGCTTTATGTATTTTTCCCTGCGTATCATTTTAACTTCCTGGTGGACGATTTTGCAGTTATATAAAAAATTGTCCAGTAGTACGGAGGTCTGAGATTTTGCATTGCAGCTTGATGCTAGGCATTTTCTTTAAAAGAATTGCGGTGATGCCGGATTGCTGGATGGTGATTGCGGATATAGAAAGCGCTTCTTGTTAAATGCTAATCAGCAGGAAAAACGTTTTCCAGTTTTCCGCTGAATTTACTTTCTCCGGATATTTTACGCCCGCTTGTAGCCCATTTTTTTGAGCATCGAAATATTTTCAAGCGTCGGATTGAGCCCGAATTCTTTCAGGATGTCCGCGTATTCAATCAGCAGGCTTTCCTCTTTTTTTGCGTCGTACCAAGCCTTGAAGATAAAATATTTCGCTTTTTCCCTTTGCTCTTCTGTGGCTGAATTCTGGTTTTCCTTTTTCCATTCTTCCCACAGTTCGCTGCATCTTTTGAAAATTGAATAGTTCTTTGATTTTACAGAATGTAGCATTTTTCTCTCCAGAATATGATGAAGTTATCAAACAAGTCTAATATACATAAAATTTCGTTTTATATCAAATTTTGATTCTGATTCCGATTACTTTTGAGATATTTTTCGGGAGAATTGTTCTGTCCTGTTTGGATTCTTATGTTCAGGCTGTTTTTTGTGAGTCCGCAAGACCGATTGTCCTGCGGATTTTTTTTCAGTTTTATTTTTTATCGTAAAGACCGACTCCGCTTTCATCCGCCGGAGGATTTTTCAGAATCGCTCCTACAACAGGATGCGGAACATAAGGCTCTTCAAGATACGCGACATCTTCTGCCGAAAGATTAACATTCAGCGCGCCAGCCGCATCGTCAAGATAAGAGGATTTTGTCGCTCCTACAATCGGGCTTGAAATTCCTTTTTTCCATTCCCATGCGAGCGCGATTTCTGACATTTTCACACCGTGTTTTTCGGCAAGTTCGTGCACTCGGCGGACAACCGCAATGTCGTGTTCTTCCATCTTGTCGTATTTTCCCATCGCGACTTTGTCTGTTTTTGCGCGGAGAGTTCCGCCTTCCCAAGTGTTTCGTGTCAAATGTCCTGCAGCAAGCGGACTGTAAGGAATTAAAGAAACATTCATCTCGCGGCAGAGCGGAATCATTTCGCGTTCGTCTTCGCGGTACAAAAGATTATAATGGTTTTCCATCGCCTGAAAAGTCGCCCAGCTGTTGTCACGCGCGCAGACCTGCATATTGTGGAACTGGTACGCATACATCGCCGACGCTCCAATCGCGCGCACTTTTCCGGCTTTGACAAGGTCGTCCAAGGCTTTCATAGTTTCTTCTATTGGAGTTTCAAAGTCGAACCTGTGGATTATGTAAAGGTCAAGATAGTCAGTTCCGAGCCGTTTTAAAGTTCCGTCGATTTCCTTGTGAATCGCTCCGGCTGAAAGGCGGCCAGGATTGAAATAGACTTTTGACGCGACCACAACTTTGTCCCGTGAAACATTTTTCCTCAAGGCTTTTCCCAAAAATTCCTCGCTGGTTCCTCTTGAATAAGTGTTCGCCGTGTCAAAGAAGTTTATTCCCAGGTCAAGAGCGTGCTTTACGACTTTTTCAGTTTCATCTTCGTCAAGCGTCCAGTCGTGCATTGTTCCGGCTTTTCCGAAACTCATGCAGCCTACGCACACTTTTGAAACGGAAATGTCCGTGTTTCCAAGTTTTGTGTATTCCATAATTTTCCCCCGTCTTTGGTTTCCGCTGTTTTCCGCGGTCTGGATTTTGTTTTTTTTCGGGCGTTCCCTTTTTGTCTATAATAATAGCAGCGGAAAACGATAATTTAAAATACAAATTTCTTTTGGTCAGTATGAGTTTTGGTTATTGCAGAAAAAGTTTGTTCAGAAACAGCAAAATTGCGGGAAAATCAGAAATGTAGAATTTTTGCAAGAAGCGTTATATAGTGACAAAACAGTACACTAGAAATACGGAGACATTTATGAACAACATAATCGACGCAATCTGTAACTTGGTTGAAAATCCGCGCACAGAACTTATCCGCAAAGGCGACAGCCATAACCGAGCGAACAGCATGGGCGAGGCTCTTGAAGAATACATAAAAGATTTATTTGCAGGAGTTTCTGAAAATACAAGCGATGAAATGCGTGATGAGTTGATACAAGGAACTTTTAGTTATACAGGGAACCAGTCAAATCCACCGGATGCAATGCTTTGGGGCGGAAACAAAGGCGACGCAATCGAAGTAAAAAAAATTGAATCTCCAACTTCTGCACTCGCGCTCAACTCAAGCTATCCAAAGCACAAGCTTTACGCCACAAGTTCAATGATAAGCACCGTCTGCCGTGAATGTGAAGATTGGACAGAACGCGATATTATCTATGCCGTTGGAATTGTCGGAAAAACAACAGAAAAACTTGAATCTCTTGCGTTTGTTTACGGCGAAGATTACTGTGCAAGCAAAGATTATTACTTTCAAACTATTTCAGATCCGATGAACGTTGCATCGACGGATATTTCCAAAGCTATTTGGACTATAAAAAATCCTTTCGAAGTTTTCAGCGATATTTATCACATTGATGAAAAAAACAAGTTTAATTTTATGGCAATAATAAATGACTCCAAGTTTGAAAAACTCAATAATTCTGACAATCTTAATACGCTCTCAAATAAAAACAAAAATTTAAAAATAACTGATATAAAAATTAGAAATCCAAATAATCCAAAAATAAAAAATAATGCCAAACTGATAACTTTTTCATTGGAGGCTGTATAGATGCTGAATTATCAACTTTTTCCACGCTCTGTGGCGATTTCAGATGATATAAAAAATATCGTTGATTGCTTTGAAAGCGAATATGACAAGATTGATTCGTCGCATTGCAACTTAAAATCAGATGAAGTGCTGCATATAATTGCGCCTCATCTGGAAAAGTTAGGATTTAAAGTCGAATTGGGAAAATCAGCGGAACAGAAAATAAATGTTCCAGTTCTTTTTGGGCTTAATAATGAAATTGACAAATATTTCAATGCCGACGCTCTGCGAAATGATAGTAAAATAGTAATTGAAGTTGAAGCTGGCAGGGCAACGGAAAACAATCAGTTCTTAAAAGATTTGTTTCAAGCCTGCATGATGTTTAATGTTGAATATTTGGTGCTTGCGGTTAGAAATGAATACCGAGGTCATAATGATTTTGAAATAGTATATACCCCAAATGTCGAGTTTTATGAATATAATAGCCCAAATGTCGATTTTCTTTGCAAACAATAAAAAATGCACGTAGGCAAGGTTCCGA
>CAZSHF010000022.1:0-30593 GCA_964606655.1 uncultured Treponema sp. | reverse complement strand
AATTGAAAAGGAGCTTCGCTTGAATGGATGCGAGAAAACTGGATTCGACACGCTTGCGGCAGGACCAAAACGCAGCTGGGCAATCCACGCTTTTCCTGGCTACACGAACAATCCGTGGCCGGCAGAAGGGCTTTCGATTCTTGATTTTGGCGTTGTCTACAAAGGCTACACAAGCGACATGACAATCACAATTGCAAAAGGCACGCTTTCTCAAAATCAGGAAAAAATGCTGAATCTTGTTCAGGTTGCCGCCGACGAATGTCTTTTGCTTTACAAAAAAGATATTCCAATTAAAAACGCCGCAGAACGAGCAAACGAGATTTTTGCTGCTTCTAAAAAAAGCATGCCACACACATTAGGACACGGAATCGGACTTGAAATTCACGAATATCCGCGGGTAAGCACAAAAATGGACGAAAGCGTAAAATTCAAGCCCGGAATGATTGTAACTCTTGAACCCGGACTTTACGAAGAAGATTCCGGCGGAGTTCGCCTTGAAAACGACGTTCTAATCACAGAAACCGGAAACGAAGTCATAAGCCATTCCAAGATTTTCAGAATGTAGCGAAACTTTTTATTCATCACACGGATTTGGAATTGCTACGAAATTCATACAATTAATAATACATAATTAACAGTTATAAATTTCCTGCAAATTATACACAACAGTCGGCGTAGCCGACTTAAATCCGTGTTATAATAAATCACTTACGACGAAAATAGCTTTCGTTACAAAGTTTTAAGTTCCGCATTCGCCTTGAACTCGTCGTTTTGTTTTGTTACTTCAAGAATTCCGTAAGTTCCTTTTTCACCAAGACTTCCCGGATTCATAACGAGCGTTTTTCCAATCGTTTCGATGTTTGTTCCTTCGTGAATGTGTCCTGTTAAAACAAAAAGCGGTTCTTTCTCTTCAATAAATTTTGTAAAAAGTTCTGAACCTGCGTGGCTTCCTGGAGCAAACGAATCAACCTTGTCGCCTTTTGGCGGATTATGCGAAATCACAATCAAGTTGTGCCATTTTCCGTCGTCATTGTTTTCCTTATCAACTGAATCAAGAATTGAAAAATCGCTCTGCAAATCTTCAAGCGTTCGTTCGTTTGGAGTTTTTCCTGTGAACTTGCTTCCGCCGCCGCTTCCGATGATTGCAATTCCGTTTGTGTAGTTCAGCGTTCGTTCCGCATTGATTCCAGCGTTTTCAAGTTCTTCAATAAATTCAGGTTCGTCGCAATTTCCCAAAACCGCATAGATTTCGTCGTGCTTTTTCAAAAGCGCATCCAGAACCGGCTTTGAAGTTTCAGTTTTAAAACATTCTGCAAAATCGCCAGCGAACAAAACCGCATCAACAGATTTGAAAACGTCATCAAGTTTATCAAGAGCATCGATATTTCCGTGAATATCGCTAATGCACAAAAATTTCATATTTCCTCCAAAAGTTTCTTGTAAATAATTAAAATGTCAAATGCCGAGTTTTATTCACGAGTAGTAAAAATGCACGTAGGCAAGGTTCCAATTTGAAAAACAATCTGCACAAGTGAGTAAGAAAAACTCGAAAAGTGCAAGTTAAACTTGTTTGGTGATTTCGACAAACTCAATCACCACATATCTTTGACGAACGCGGAAGCCGTTTTTCATAATTGGGTTCTTGCCGAGAGTGCATTCTTGCTATTCGCAAAACAAACTCGGCATTTGACTTTACAATTTTTCAATCACATCTTTCAACGCATTCATTTCGTCGTGATTTCCAATCGTGATTCTTACATAATCTTCAATTCCTTTTGTATCAAAATGGCGAACCAGAATTCCTTGCTTTTTGATTTCTTCATAAACTTTTTCGCCAGGCATTTTTGGATTCCGTGCAAGAACAAAGTTTGTCTGGCTTTCGTTTGCGAACCAGCCTTTTTCACGCAGAAATTTTATAAACGATTCACGCTCGCTGACAACTTTCTTTGCGCAATCCGCATAATAATCAGGATTTTTGCAAGCGGCACATCCTGCAACTTGCGAAACTGCATCAATCGGAAAATGATTCAAACTGTTTTTTACAGTCGTAACAAGATTCACGATTTCAGGATTTGCGACAATGTAACCAAGACGCATTCCAGCGGCGCACAAACTTTTGCTGAAAGTGCGGACAATCACAAGATTCTTAAAATCACGCAAAAGAGGAATCGATGATTCGCCGCCAAAATCGCAATACGCTTCGTCAACAACAAAAACTTTGTCTTTGTCAGATTTTTCAAGCATTTCGCGGATTTCGTTTCGGCTTAAACCAAGTCCGCTTGGCGCGTTAGGATTTGCAAAAATCAAGCCGCATTTATTTTTCTTTGCACGACGAAGAAGTTCGTCTTTATCAAGCGACCAGTCGCTTTTCATCGGAACAATGTCGAGCGGAATGTCGTAAAATCCTGCATAAACTGGATAAAAACTGTACGTAAACTCTGGAAGAACAAGCGGCGTTTCGCTTGAAAAAAACGCATAGAAAACAAACGAAAGAACTTCGTCGCTTCCGTTTCCGCAATAAATCATGTCAGGCGTAATTTCAAACGGAATCTTGTCTTTTTCTGAAGGAGAAACGCTTTTTCCGTTTGCAGAGTTTGAAGATTCAGTAACGATTGCACGGCTTAAAACTCCGCCAGTTTGATTCAGCATTTTACTTATTGCAGAGCGAAGTTCAAGCGAATCCGGATCTGGATAAACTGCAAGGCGTTTAGGATTCGTCTTTACAAACTCCGCGATTTTTTCAACAACTTCATTGCAAGGCGGATAAGGATTTTCATTCGCGTTTAATTTTATGTAGATTCTATCCTTTGGCTGTTCACCTGGAACATAAGGATGAAGATTTTTCATTCGCTCTGAAATCATGGTTTTATAATATTGCTTTTAAAAAGGAATTACAACATTCCTGTTTAAAAGCCAGACGGGTTCAGAACGTGTTCAAAACATATTCATTCAAAAATCACAGATGACGAATGTCAGAAGTTTTCCGGCAAAAAAAATCGCAGATTTTCCGAATCCGTGCGGCAATGAACCTGTCCACAGATTTCATTCTCTTCCACGAAAAAAATTCGGAAAACACAAAGAAGCGTAAAACGGAAAAAAGCACTTTTAAAACAAAAAAGGCGTTCCCGATATTTCAAGAACGCCTTATCAAAAGCCAAACAAAAAAAAACACAATTCACTTCAAAGAAAAACTAATTTTCTTGCCGAGAGCCGCCGCGATTTTCTGCAAGAAATTAAAAGTCGGATTATAATTTCCGCTTTCAAGGCGTGCAATGCTAGCCTGTTTTGTGCCGACTTTTTCAGCAAGCTCTTTCTGTGTCAGATGTTTTTCTTGCCGCGCTTTTATAAGCTGGCTAACAAGTTCATATTCGGACGCTAATGCATCATACTCTTTTTTCACTTCGGGATTTTCCAGCATTTTCGATTTAAATTCTTCGTATTTCATTTTAAAACCTCGCTTTATAATCTTTCATTCTGTTCAATGCCGTTTCCAGCTCACGTTGTGGCGTTTTGTCAGATTTTTTATGCATTCCGTGCAAAAGCACGCATTTATTTTTTATGACCACAAAATAAAAGACTCTGAAAATATCGCTTGAAAACTTTATTCTAAGTTCTTCAAGCCCTTTGTATTTGTCGCCTTTTATCGTGTCTGTATGCGGAAAATGCAGCTCGCTTCCAAACTGCTCCAAAAGGTCGATTTCCCGCAAGACTTTAGCAATCTGTTTTTCGTTCAAAGAATTTATAAAATCATTCACTGGATTCTGTCCGCTTTCTGATTCATAAAATTCTATCTCATACCCCATATTCATAATATAACCGATATGTTATCAAACGTAAACGGAAAAACACGCTTTAAAAACAAAAAAACGCTTCCATATTTCAAGAAGCGTTTCAAATAAGCCAACTGTCGGACTTGAACCAACCACCTACGCGTTACGAGTGCGTTGCTCTACCAGATGAGCTAAGTTGGCGATTTAGAAAGCAATTTTACTTCACCATCGTTTTTTGGTCAACAGAACGCTTCATATCGTTTATGTTGTTCACGACGATATAATTGTCATAGACTTCAATCTTCCGTTTTTCAACAAAGCGGTTTATCTCGTCTCTTGTCACTTCCTGCGAAAGCCCCGCCCAGGAAGCCATATCCGCGACAGTGACATTGAATTTCCGTGCCCTGTCGTTTGCCGGAGAAGACGGATTCATCTCGTCCAGCATAAGGAAAACATCGGCAAGGCGAATCTGCGGCTCTTCAATCACAAGGATTCTGAAACGCCGTTTCTGGTCGTAAATCCGCTTGCAGAAAAGCTTGAGAAGCTTCAAAGAAATCATCGGATTTCCAGTTATCAGGGCTTCAAAATTTTCCTTGCTGAACTCAAGGCATTTCACTTGAGTTTTTGCCATGCAGGTCGCAGAACGCGGAGAATTGTCAAGAATCGCCATCTCTCCAAAAAACTCGCCTGCCTTCAGAATGTCAAGGTTTTTATGAGTTCCGTTCGCGTATTTTATAAGCTGGACAGAACCGCTCTGGATAAGATAGAAAGTGTCTCCCGGCTCGAATTCGGAAATTATGACTTCGCCCGGCTCGTAATTTTTCGCAAACCGCTCAAAAGCCGGAAGCTCAAACGCTTTCATCGAAGGGTCAGATGAATCAGAGTATTCGTCCACAGATTCCCGTGTCCGCGACATTTCAGCGCGTTTTCTTGCCTGCTCGTAAAGCTTCGCGATTTCCATTTTATTCTGGGTTTCAGGGAATCGTCTTAAAGTCTTGATGCAGACATCGCAGCAGGAACGGTACTGTTCGTCGGCGTAGAAACTTTTCGCGACTTCAAACATTCCTGTCTGCTGGTCAACCGGCGCAGTGTTCAGAATCGCATTGATTTTCCTGTGGATTTGCCTCAGCTGGCCTGAAAAAACCCTGAGCATTTTCAGGATAATCTGCTTGTTTCCGCTGAAAAGCGTCTCAAATTCCTGGACTGTAAGAACAACAACGGAAGACTCGGAAAGGACAGTCGCTGTCTCCTCGCGCGGAAAATGACCAAGCGCGGACTTTACTCCGAAAAACTCGCCGGATTTCACCTGTTCAGTCACTGTTTTTCCGGTCTCAATATCCTGGCTTGAAAGAAGCAATATTCCTTTCTGCAAAATAAAAATACGGTCATCCCTGTCGCCTGCAAAATAAGGGATTGAGCCTTTGGAATACTGCGTGACTTTTGGCATAACAATATCTCCCTATAGAATTATGGAAAATTGTATCACATTTTTTTTAATTATGCTATGCTCAATCCTGATGATTGACTTGCACACACATTCAACAGCGTCCGACGGAGAGCTGAATCCTTCCGCTCTTGTTGAAAAAGCGGCTGAAAACGGAATCAAAGTGCTCGCGCTCACAGACCACGACACGATAAGCGGACATTCCGAAGCAAAAAAAGCCGCCGTGAACGCAGATATGATTTTTGTCCCGGGAATTGAAATCACAATCGAACAGCCTTTCTGCGAATTTCATCTTCTGGGACTTGGAATAGAAAATCCATCTGAATCGCTTTACAGGATAATCGGAAAAGTGCAGGAAAACCGGAAAGACAGAAACCAGAGAATAACAAATCACCTGAACGAAGCGGGATTTTCCGTGACGCTTGAGGAAATCCAGGACGAATTTGAAGGACAGACTTTAGGACGTCCGCACTTTGCCAAATGGATGGCGGAACACGACATCGTGAAAAATGTGCAGGACGCGTTCGACAGATATCTTGGCCGCGGAAGACCCTGGTTTGAGCAGCACGAAGGGACAAAACTTGAAGACGCGGTTCCGGCGATTTATGAAAGCTCCGGGCTTCCTGTAATCGCGCATCCGATGTCGCTTTATCTTTCCTGGGGAAAAATGGATTCAGCGTTCGCGGACTTCAAGGAAAAAGGAATCGCAGGAATCGAAGCCTTTCATCCGGGAGCAAGAATGACCGAATGCCTGAGGCTTGAAGAGCTCGCGCGCAAACACAATTTCTTTGTCACAGCAGGAAGCGATTTTCACGGCCCGAAAGTCAGGCGAGACAGAAAACTCGGACACACCTGCAACGACAGAAAAATCGACGACAAGTTTTATTTTGAAGAGCTTTTGCCGGCTTTGGAAAACGCGCGGAAAAAACGGAACTGACAGAAAAGAACAGGCTGAGATTTATGGCTTAACACGAAAAGAAAGTCAGGCAGAAACTTTAAGTTATATCGCTCATAATTTGCAGCAAGCTGCATTCATTTCCATTCTTTTTTTAAAAGCGGTTTCAGATAATTTCTCTTCAGGTCTCGAATATTCCCAAAGAAATTCATTTCGGATTTTGAAAATAAACTTTTCTTTAGTTTTAACTGAACTAACATCATCGTGCAAAAAAAATCTGCCGCTTGGAACAGTTTGTATTCCGAAGGCATAACTTTTTTGAAAATCGGATTTGGAAGCAGCGCATTAAAAACAGAAGAAAGAATTTTACTTACTTCAACCTGTCCATTGTCGTAGTAAATTTTTACATCATCGAATTTCAAAAAATCTTCATAATGCTCTCTGACAAACTGAGAAATTTGCTTTGAAAGTTTTCCTACCGCTTCAACAGAATCCAGAATATGCTTTTTTTCTATGTAAAAACTTTTGCAGCGAATATCAATGTTTCTGATAAAAGCCATCATTTTATTGAAAATTCGTCTGCGTTCTATAACGGACATATTTTTATAGATTTCTTCCTTGCGGATTATCGGACCTGTGTGAATGCAAAGATTATCCAGATTTAGATATGAAAGTTCTGAATTTAACTGCGCAATTGCATTTTGTATATCCGTATCTTGATTGTGGAACACCATTGTTATTATGTAAAACGGACTGTGATACAAATAATCACCAAAGTCACCAGATTCGTCGATAAAAATGCTCAGTTCTTTCAAATTTCTCTCCAAAATAAAAAAAGGCGAGGAACTTCCCCGCCGCAAGATGAACCTGGGTCTTTCGACCAGCTCGACAACACAAATATATTCCAAAATTGATAAAAAATCAAGCAAGAATCTTATGCTTGTCTTTCATAAAACAATCTCCTTTGCCTTGAAATATAAGCCGAACCATAATTATATCCAATTCTCAAGACGAATATTTTCTATGCGGGAAAAATGTCTCGTGTTGTTTGTAACAAGCACCGCAGCTTGAACGCAAATGTTCAGCCTCTTTATCGGACAGGATTCCGAAGATATTTTCCACAAATGAAAAATCAACGGATTTCTTCGACTTGTAAATGCCGCTGATTTTTTCGATATAAACAGAAAGCTCTTCAAGCGCTTCTTCAGGAAGTTCCTTTATCTGTTTTTCCACTGTTTCATAAGACATATAAAACTCCTGCCTTAAAATATAAGCCGAAAAAAACGCGCCGTCAATTTTCTTGAAATCTGGAAAATCAAGCGTGTTTTAATCATCTGTTATCGTAAGTTCCAGAACCGCGCTGTAAGTCATTCCGTCGTATGTTGCTGTCGCAAGAACCTGGTAACTTCCTGATGGCCATGCTGAATCAAGATTCACAGAAGTAGTGCCAGAACTAGATGATGTATTGGCAGCGGTAGTGTTTACTTTTATTCCGTGATAATAGATTTCCATGTTCCAAACATCAACAGAATTTTTATCTGGAACCTTATTTTCTATGCCGGACGAACAGACTCCGATTTTAGAATATTTTCCGCTGCCTGTACCTATCTGAGATTTTTTTATCGTCGCTTTTGTCTTTGATGTGTCACAGATTTTATCAATGTCTGCAAAGACAATCTTCACGACAGGCTGAGCCTTGACAGTAAAACTTCCGCTGGAAACCGCAATCTGGACAGCAGAGCTGCTTTCCTTCACAGCATAATCATCATCGGATGTAAAACAGGAATGCAGCGAACTTGTGGAACTGTTCAATGTCGCAATATCGACTGTCTTTGAAGTCTGGTTTGCAGGATCATCCTCCGCTGTGACTCCGATTTTCGATGAAGAAGCAAATTTGCTTCCGACTTTGATTTTTGCGCCGCTTTTCAGGTACACGTTCTTTTTTTTGCTGTTATACGAGCCTTTGTCTATTGTCACTGTTCCGTCCACGGAAAACGCGTCGCTTTCCGCACTGTTCACAAAAACAGTGCCTTTTGTCGAGGCAGTTGTCGCGGACACTGAAACGTTGCTGAAATTGACTTTTACTCCGCTTTCTATGTTTATCACGCTTCCGTTCTGGGAGCCGCTTCCGGAAAGAGCCAAATCCTTGAAATTCAAATAGAGGGTCTTTCCTGTAAGGCTTCCGGTCGTTATTGTTTTTCCGGCAGTTCCGTCATTGCTTTCAAGAGTTCCTTTCTTTCCAGTTGTTGTGTCGGCCGTTCCGCCGGAAAACGCTTTTATGTTTACTGTCGCGCTTAAAGAGCTTGAGTCAGTAAAAAAGTCAGAAAAATTCGCCGTGCTTTTTACTTTTCCAGAAACATAGACTGTGTAAGTCATCGCAGAAGAGGCGCTCTTTTGCCTTTCTTTGATTCTCTCTGCCGCCTTAGTGAAAGACTGGAACGGGTCAAAATATGTTCCCTGGTTCGAGTCGCTTGCGGCTTCCGCCGGACTGTATCCGCCTGTTCCGCACACATAATAAACCGTGTCCCGGAAATCCTTTATGACAGCGGAAGTCACACTGAAACTTGTTTTTCCGTCATTTTTCTTAAAGTACGGAGAGTTTCCTTTCCAGCCGCTTGTCGTCTGTCCGTTCAGCACGTTCACATCTTCCTGGGCGTAGTAAAGGAGAGTTCCTGTCGCGCTGTTTGAACTGCTTTCATAACTGCTGAAAAAATAAAGAGAAAGTTTGTAAGAGCCGACAGGAACATCTGTCTCTTCGATTTTTAAATTGTGGTTCGCGCCAGACGAAGAAACATCAAATGATTTTCCCTGCGGAACGCCTGTTATTGTTCCGCTTCCCGAGCCTACGCTTCCGCCGTCAAGATAATTCCATTCAGTCTTCACGCCTTTTATGCTTGTGCTGGAATCTATGCTGATTTCAAGGGAAATGTTTCCAGTCGGCTTTGTGCCGCTTGAATCGCCAGGACCGTAATAAGGAGAAAGCGGAATCGACGCTTGCATCACAGGATTTTCTTTTGTGACAGTTATTGTCACGCTTCCTTCAAGGACTTTGTTCTCGTCTTTCTCTTTGTCAGCCTGAGCGGAAGAGCTGTTGTTGTACGCAGAAGCATCCAAAGTCCAGGTTCCTTCTGTAAGCCTTATCGTGAAAGTGTCGCTCTGCGTTCCGCTGGAATCAGAAGAAAACTCTCCGTCCGCAGTTTCACCTGTGCCGTATTTTGTTCCTGTCACAACATGGTGAAGGCTGCTTATTTCTATATCAGGAAACGCGAACCTTGCCGAGGCTTCAGAAAAACTTTCCGAAGAAGAGATTTCCGGGCTGTCCTTTGAATAGACATTTCCCTGCACTATGCAGAAAAATCCGTCATCAAGACTTGAGCTGTTCTGGCAGGCGGAAAAAAGAAGAGCCGCAGAAACGACAAGAAAAGCCGCCGCGTTTTTCGCAGCCTTTTCAAAAGACATTTTTCCGGCCGAAAGAATTCCTGAAAGTTTTCTGATTCTGTTTTTCATCTTGTTTTCCTCCTCGTTTTATTTCACTTCCACCGTGAACTGTCCGTTTATTCTTACATTCTTGTATTTTCCAGAAACATAAAGCGTGTATTTTCCGGCAGGATAGCTGCTTTGAATTGTGATGCTCTTTTCTGAAGCGGTCGCCGCCTCTGCTCCTGAAAGCCTCAAAGAAAGATTCCAGTCTGTTATATTGCCTGTGATGTCTTTTTCAGTTCCGTTTTCTGTAAGTTTTGCCGTTACGCTGATTGTTGGATTTTGCTTTTTTTCCACGGTCGTCTTGTCCAGAGAGAATTTCACATCGTAGTTTTCTATTTCAACGCTCGCACCGCTTGCTCCAAGGACTCCTTTGCCGCTTTCATCTCCTGTTCCTTGCACAAGAATCCACTTTGAGGAATCCAGCGTGAAAAGCCGGCAGGTTTCGCTCATCGCTTTTGTGTCGCCGGCCGCGCTTTCAAGGACTGCTGTTCCTTTTTGCCAGCTGTCAAATCCGTCTGAAGAAGCAATGCTTGCGACATTTGCTCCGTCCGAAGCGCTCAGGTTTTTCACGCTGAGCGTAAGACCAGGCGACATCGTTATTTTTCCGGAAACTTTCGCGCTTCCTGAAAGCAGAAGTTTTCCGTTTGTGTAGGTTATGTTTCCCTGGACAGAAGTGTTCTCAAGCGTCACGTTTCCGCCGGAAATATTTACATCTCCCGAAACGGCGGTCAAGCCTTCCGAAACCACTTCAAGATTTCCGTCCGAGACATCGATTTTTCCTGTGTTTCCGCCGTTCAGGCTTACATTCTTGTCCGTGACATTCACTTTGCTTCCTGTGATTCCGGCCACTGAGATTCCGGCTTTTAGCGTGAGATTTCCGTTCATCGTGCTTTCAGAAATCAAGACAGTTCCGCCTGAAGATTCAGTCACGTTTCCATCCAGTCTTGCGTTCTTAATATTCAATGTTCCGCCCGAGACATTTATATCTCCGGAAACAGCGGTTGTGCCGTCCGAAACCACTTCAAGATTTCCGTCCGAGACTTCGATTTTTCCTGTGTTTCCGCCGTTCAGGCTTACATTCTTGTCCGTGACATTCACTTTGCTTCCTCTAATTCCGGCCACTGAAATCACAGAAGATGTTCCGTCCGAAAGCGAAAGGTTTCCTGTCATTGTTGTGTCGCTTGCGGAAAGTTTTCCGCTTCCTGAAACTGTCATGTTTCCTGCAAGAGCGATGTTCTTGACCGTCAGAGTTCCGCCTGTAACAGTGATATTTCCGTTCACAGCCACGTTCTCAAGCGTCACGTTTCCGCCTGAAATGTTTATGTTTCCTGAAACGACGGCTGTGCCTTCCGAAAGCAATTCAACAGTTCCGCCCGAAACAGTGACATTTCCGTTCACTTTTGTGTCAGAAAGTGTAAGCGTTCCGCCAGACATAGAAATCTCGCCCGCGCTTCCGTCACTGAAAAGAACGCTTCCTTGCTGGACATCAAGTTTTCCTGTAAGAGAAAGGCTTTCCGCCGTGAGTTTTCCGCCCTGCGACGACATCTTGAAGTCCGTGATTGAATTTCCGTTTCCGTGTATGACAAGGTTCGCGTTCTCCAAAGAAAGCTCAGGAGAATCAGAAACGCTTCCTGAAAGCTCCACAGTTCCAAGCGTCGCAAGATCAGTGAATCCGTCTTTGGAAAGCGTCTTTGAAACCGTCGCGAACGGAGAATTCTCGCTTCCGTTGTTTGTGTCGTCGTTTCCTTCCGGCGAGACATAAAGCGTGTTCCTTAAAACATTCAGACGATATTCCTGGACATCTGAATCAGCGAACAGGTCCTTTTGCGTGTAGGCTTTTATGTAAATCTTTCCCGCCGGAAGCTGAACCGAAAGAGGACCTCCGCCGTTTCTTCCGCTCATAAGAAGCTTTCCGTCTTCGCTTTCGCCCTGATAAATCTCGTAGACAACAACAGAATCCTGAATGTCGTGAACTGTTCCTGAGTAATCCGTGACGCTTTGAGCCGGAGTGAATGTCACGCTCGCGTAAGAGCTTCCTTCGTCCTGCTCGACAAGCTTCTCGTCGCTCTGGTTCGGCTCGATTGTGTCTCCGTTGTTGTCCGAAAGCGTAAGAGGCGGAAGCTTTGTTGAATTCACGCTCGCGCGCACTTCCGAGTAAAGCCCCGAAGCGTCTTTCAGGGTGATTGTGTACGTCGTGTCGTTTTCAGAAAAAACATCGTCTGTCATAAAATACGATGCCTGGCCTTTCTCCTCGAACGTCAATCCTGATTCCGGCGGAGTGTATTTATCCGCGGCATTTCCGACAGAAAACTTATCAGAAGAAAAAGTGAAAGTTCCGTCCGAAGAATCCACAACAACTTCGCTTTCATAAAGAAGTCCTGACCTGCTTGAAAGGACAGAAACATAGACAATGTCGCGGTGGATTCCGGAAAGAAGATTTTTCTCCGGCATATTGAAAAGAAGAACGTATTTTCCGCCTTCCGAATCCTTGTAAAGGACAGAGCCGTAGACCGCAGGCGGAGCGGAATTTGAATAGAGCTTTAAGTCGGAATAAGCCTGAAAAGAAACCTGCGTCACAGGATGAATCAGAGTTATCTTAGGGGAAACTTCAAATCCTGTCTCGGTGGAAGAAAGAAACGATGAAGGGAAAAGAAGCGTCATCACAAGGGAATCGTCCTGGCTTTGCCTTGCCGCGACAAGATTTGTGTCAGCCTCAGATCCGAATGTCCCTAAAACAAGTGAATTGTCCAGGGCGGAAAAGTCAAGCGAAATATCGCTTTCGGAAAACCTGAACCCCTGAGGATTCCTTAGATAAAGGGTGATTTCCGCGTCCTTTGCTGACGAAAGTGAAATTCTTCCTTCCGCGTCCAGGCTCCATTCTCCGTCCGAAATCTCGTAGCGCATGACGGCCGCGGTTTCAGTGTATTCCTTGAAATATTCTTTTACAGGCTCGTTGAAAGAATCAAAAAGAGCCTTGCACGATGAAAAAGAAAACAGCGCGAGAAAAACAAGGCTTCTGCAAATCCCTTTGAAACAAAACCGTTTCATACAATCATCTCCAGATTTCCTAAAATCCTAAAACTGCCATCCGATGCACAAAGACGGAACAAGAGTTCCGAGCGTCATGTCGGCAGTTCCAAGCGTCATACCTGAAACAAAACTCCAGATAAAATCCGCGCCCGCTTCCGTATAAAGCCTGTTTGTGATGTAAAACTGAAAAGAAGCGCCCGCTGTAAAACTCAAATCCAAACTGTTCAAAGGTTCAGTTTCGATTCCGTGCGGAAAAAGGAATTTGTAGTCGTTGAATAAAGTCGCGCCGATTCCGCCGTGAAGCTCTAAAGTCGCAAGATGTTTTTGCCAGTTTGAAGCTTTTGCCCTGAATCTGACAGGAAACTGATATATGAAATTCAGATGTCCCGTAAACAGATTTCCGCCAAGACTGTAGCTGTCGTTTTTCATATCCATTCTACTATAAATCGCCGAAATTCCAAGTCCAAAATATCCGAACCTGCGTTTGAACGGAAGAAAACTTATTTTCGCCGTAGCCGAAAGAGGAAAAAACGAGCGGTCAAAATAAGTCCTTATCGTGTCGTCAAAAATCACAAAAGGAAGCGCGTATCCGGCGGAAACATCAAAATCCACCGCTTTTCTGAACTTTATCTGGATCTGGTTTCTGTTTGCCCTTTCGCTTTCAAGCCCTGAAGCGTCGCGGGCGACAAGATTGTAAGTTCCGACGTCAAGACTGTTCAGGTCAAGGAAAAACTCTGCGTTCCTTCCGTTTTCGCCTGCGCTTAAAAATTCTGGAACGTAACGGAAATTTTTCCTTGTCTGGCTTTGCAGGAAATATTCCGTGAATGAAATTTCTGTTCCGCTTGCCGGAAGAGAAAACAGATTAAGCCCGCCGGACGAAACAAGTCCGTCGTTCATCTCGTCAAGATAAATCGTGTTTCCCATGTTCACTTTGACGCTAACGCTCCGGATTTCAGGCTGATACGAAAGATAAATCGTGAAATATTCGTATTCTGTGTCCTCTTCCGCGATTCCGAAAAAATTGTAAGGAATGAACCTGTAGCGGTAATTTCCAGGCTGAAGCGGAGGCTGGATTTTCACGCTTGTGGAATTGTCTTCCTGCCGCATGAAACGCACAGTCTGATAAGCTCCGTCAAGAAGCGACTGGACTTCAACATCGTATTTAAGGACCGCGCCTGAATCCTCTTCCCAGTTCAGAATCTGCCAGTTTCCTTTCACTTTCGCCTCGTCGTATTCCTCGTAAGACTCAAGATTTTCGTCGGACAGATTTTCGCCTGGCTCGACTGGGTTTTCCGGCTCTGTGTTTTCAGAATCCGGATAAGACGCGTTCAGGCCTTCGTTTCCTGCGTTTAAGTTTTCCGCGTCAGGATTTTGCGTTCCAGAAAGCCCTCCGCTCCTCAAAGACTGGGAGAAAAACAGGTTTCCGCTCAAAAAGAAGAGAAAAACAGACAGGACAAAAAGAATCTTATTTTTCGCCATAGGGATTTGAAACTCCTTTTGCCTTTGTCTTTTTCACTTCAGGAACTTCGACTGAAAATTCCTTGCGTTCGGATTCGCGGCTTCTCTGGAAAATCTTGTCAAGAACTCCGTCGCCGTCCGTGTCGATTCTTCTGATTCCAGAAACGCTCCAGCGGAAAGTTCCGTTCTGGAAAATCTTTCTCTGCTCCAGAGGAAGCTCAAGAAAATCAAGCCTGTACGAATTTTCCGCGGACTCAATCCTTAGAATCTGGCGGCCGGAACTGTTCCTGTAAACCCTGATTTCATAGCCTGTCGCCTCGTTGACTTTTCCCCAGCTGAAATTGACCGCGATATTCCGCGCGCCTGCGTTTTCGGAAAGATAAGCCGCGTCAAGCCGAGGAGGATTTGTCTCAAGGTTCAAGGCGGTCTCAAGAGGCGGAACCGCTCCGACTGTAAAACGGCCTTTGTATTTTTCGTCAGTGTTTGAAATGTCAAATCCGTCCACAGTTTCAGCAAGAACGACAATCTCGTATCTTCCTTCGGTCAATCCGTCCTCGTTGTCCAGAAGAACCTCGTTCGGCGCGATTTTCATTCCGCCTTCTTTTCTCATCTCTTCGTCTGAAGGAACTTTTATCACGACAAGATTCGGATTTTCGTCTGTCTTTGTCACGACAACTTGAGCGGAACGGACTTCGCTTGAGCTTTGCCAGACCAAACTCTGCGGATTCAGAATCGCTTGGGCTCCGTCAAAATGCGTTCCTTTCTCAGGCTTCACGATTCCGACAGGATAAAGCTTCACAAGATTGAAGTAGGATTCCGCGACCTTTCCTGTCCGGCGGCTCGCAGTTCCAGGAACCGCGTTCGCCCTCGCCTGGACCTCGTATCTGTAGTCCGCGCGGTTTTCAAATCCTTCGCCTGAGAACATATCGACAAGAACTGAAGTTCCGTAGACATTGTTTGAATATACATTTTCGCCTGTCGATGAACGGAACACATCGATTCTGTAATAATCCGCGCCAGGAACTTCGTTCCATGAAAAATCATACATCTCGTTTTCGCGGACAACAGCGCGTCCAACCGGCTGAATCAAATCTGTTTTATCCAGAAGACCTGCGACTGAAAAACTCTTCACAGATGAGGAAATCGCAGGTGAAGATGATGAAGAAGAAAGCGAGTTTCCGTTTTCTGACAAAGCCGCGCCCGGACTTGAGTTCTCCTGAGGATTAATTATGTTCCGGTTTTCATAAACGCTTCCGCTTTCTGTGCCGGCAGAAAGATTCCAGAAATATTCGCCTTCAGGAAGCCTTATCCCGGAGATTCCGAATTCAGGAGCCTCGGCAGAATAAACCAGATTCCGCATCTCGCTGTCTGTGGCGATGTTTATCCTTGTCTTCAAGTCCTGCGGAAGATTCTTTTTCCATGTGAATTTTGTGTCGGGAAGAAGGTTTTCAGCCACTACAAAACCGTCGGAAGGCTCGATTGTCCTGATTTCGCTGTTTCCGTTCACCGCAAAAAAGCTTCGGATTTCAGAACGTTGCGAAAAATTCCCCTCGGAATCCTTTGCCCGCACAGACCAGAACCATCTTCCTGAAGAAAAAAGCTCAGATACCTGAAGCGAAATAAAATTCTTTTCTGTAAAAAGAACGACTTTCGGCTCGGAAAAATCCTCTGAATCGTTCGCTGAAAATTCATATTCGGCGGCTTCCCTGTCGCGTTTCCAGGAAAAGTATGTTCCGCCGAAAATCTCGTCTATGTTCACAAGGTTCTCGCTCCTCGGGACCAGAAGAACAGGCGGAGAAATCGAAACCTGTTTTTCAATCCTGAACGCTCCTGTCGCAGAAGAAACAGAAAATCCTTCTCCGTTTATTTTGTAGAACGGACGCACACGCCAGAAATAATTTCCTTCTCCCAAAGACTGCAAAGTCCGCGAAGTCTGGGACACTCTCTGGACAGAAACAGGATTTTCAAAGTTTTCGTCCATAGAAACTGAAAGCTCGTAATAATCCGCGAACGGAGATTCCGACCAGACAAAACGGACGGAAGGATTTTTTGTTCCGTAGCCTGCCGAATAGTTTTCAGAAGGCGCGATTAAAACAGGAGGAAGGCTCTGATAGACGCTGAATTTTCCTGAAACAGATTTTTCCTCGCCGTTTTCGTTCAAAGCGATTTTCCAGAAATAATTTCCGTTTCCAAGAGGAACAGAATATTCGTTTGCACCGGAAATATTTTTTTCGTGAATAAGATTTCTCATCTTTCTGTCTGAATAGACCTGAAGAGCAAGCGTCGCGTCCTGAGGCAAATTTTCTGTCCGCCAGCGGAAAGGAACATCGCAAAAGCCTTCTGTATGGTAAATGATTTTTTCATCCCTGAAAGGAGAAGAGACAGACACGAGAGCAGGCGTTATTTTTTCCCCGGAATTTCCGCCCGAAAGCGAAACCGCTTCTCCGCCCTGGACAGTTTTCTCTTCTCCGCCGGAAGAAAAAAGCCTCGCGTTTCCTGAGATAATCTGGACTGAGCCTGATGGCTCCGCTCCGCCGGAAGCATTCCCGCCAGAACCTGAAACGCCGCTTTCAGAACTTGTCGCGCTGAGTTTTCCGCCGCTTTCAAGAGAAAGCACAAATCCGTCTGAATCAAGGGAAAATCCGTTTTCCGACTGGGAAGAATCCACAGTGACTTGTCCGCCTGAAAGACGCGCCGAAGCCACGCCTCCTTCCGAATAAAAAATCTGCGCGATTGTGCTTTCCGAAAGAAGCATTGTGTTTCCGTCGATAAAAGTTATTGTCGCTTCCGCTCCGCTTGAAGTGTGGACTGTGTCGCCGTTGTAAAGGTCTGAAAGCTTTTTCAGCCTGTCCCAGACAGGTCTTTCTAGAAAACGCCGCGATGCCGTCTTGTATTTGAACGAAACCTGCGCGATCGGCTCTTCGTTCAGCTTTGAGAGAGTCCTGAAAAAACTCTTATAGAAAAGAAGGCTGTTGATTCCGGCTCCAAGGATGCAGAGAAAGACAGAAATACTGAAAGCCGCGCGGAAATTACTGCTTGACTTGTACTTTGTTTTCTTCTGCATTCAAGTTCACCTTTTCAAAATCCGGAATAGGAATTCCAAGCATAAGCCTTACTTCGTTCAGAGTTTTCGGCCCGTTTTTTCCGACCGCTTTAGCGCAGGTTTCGTCAACAGCGAAGGATTTTTTTCCGTCCGCGCTGAAAAATTTTTCAATATCGAAATTCGGCATATTCACAACGCCGTAAAAATGCTGGCTTCCTTTTCCTTTGACTTCAAATTCAACAGGAATCCGTTCAACAACAATCTCGCTTTCAAGATTTTCCGGCCGAATCGTGAAACTGTTCTCCTCGCACCTTATGTAATCTTTTTTAAGAAGATTGTATGTGTCCGCGCTTATCAGAATGTCAGTTCCGCACGCTTTGTTCGAGCTTTCTGTGCGGCTTGCAAAGTTCACCGCGTCTCCGATTGCGGTGTACTCAAGCTTGTCTTTCCCGCCCATGATTCCGGCGGTCGCGCGTCCGGTGTTAAGTCCGCAGCCGATTTTTATCTGAGGCTTGTATTTCGCCTCAGCGTCGTTCTTGTGCTTTTCTGTAAAAGCGGCGGCTTCCTTGTTGTATTTCATAAGCGAATAACGCATCGCGACTGTTCCGCGGACTGCGTTCACCGCGTCTTCCTTTACATGAAGCATATGCTCTTTTGAGCGGAGATTGTCGTCACGCAAAATTCCCCAGACAGCCATAATCGCGTCTCCCTCGAACTTGTCTATTGTTCCGCCGCTCAAGGAAACGCATTCGACCATCCGTTCCATATAGTCGTTCAAGAAAGCGATTATCTCGCGCGGAGAATTGTCTCCGAATTTCTCGCGGAATCCGTCGGAAATCGCAGTGAAACCGCGTATGTCGGAAAAGAAAATCGTCAGGTCTTTCAGGTGAGGCTCAAAATCTATCTCTTTTCTTGCGATTGCCTTGGCGACATTTTTGTTTGTGAACTTCGCGAAAGTGTTCAAAAACTCGCGCTCGTTCTGCGTCGCTTCGTTCAGAACTCCGATTTCGTCCTTGCGTCTTGTGTTCAGCGTGTCGATGATTTTTGTCTCGAAATTTCCGTTCTGGATTTCGTTCGCCGCGTCGGAAAGTTTTCTGAGATGATTTGAAATCGCGAAGCGCGAGAAGAAAAGAATAAACATAACCGAAAGGAAAAACACAATTCCTGTGATGAAGATATTGTTCGTCATCGTGCTGTAGACGCCGGAAAGAACTGTCTCAAGGCTGACCTGCGTGATTACAATTATGTCCGCGGTCTGGATTTTCTCGTAAGCGCCGAAATATCTTGAAGCCTTTCCGTCCGCGTCATTCACAGAAAAAGGAATCTGGCGCGAATCCTCGCCGTTCTGCCTGATTAAAGAGACAAGCGGATAATCGGCGAAAGATTCGCCTGCAAGAATCCGTTCGGTTTCAGGATGAAGCAGAAGCTCATCTGAATCGTTTATCAGAAAAGTCGTGTTTCCGCTTCCTGTTCCTAAAATGTCCGAAATGTTTTCTATCGAAAAGATTATTAGGCAGCACTGGTCGCGTCCGTTCTCTTTCCACGGAAAAAGAAGAGCCATCGAAGGAAGCCCCAGAAAAACGCTTGTGTTCGCCGCGATTGTCTCACCGCCGCAGGAACGGTTTATCAGAGCCGGATTTCCGTTTATAAAATCGTCAGCAGAGGAAACCTCTATCTCGTTCGAGACAAAAAACTGATTGTTCAAAATCCGTTCGTCCGCGTAGCCGCTTAAAGAGGATGAGCGGGAAGAAAAAAGAGAAGAAGAACGCGATGAAAGTTCATTCTGAATTCCAGAACTTCTTTCCGAAAGGACAAAAATTCCCGCGATGTCGGCGTTCCTTTCAAAGAAAAGGGAAATCGCTTCACGTGCCGAACCTGAACGCCGTCCGCCCTCGACAACATTCATCAGGTCAAGAAGCTGAAAAACGCCTGCCCGGATTCCTGAAAGCTTGTCCTGGATTGTGTCGGCTGCCCGCTGGTTTATGTCAAAATTGCTCTGTTCCGCAGTCCGCCTCACATCTTCTCCCATAAGAATGCTAGAAAGAGCCGTGACGCTTCCGAGCGAGACAAGAATAATCACACCAAGAATCAGGGCGAGCTTTACGCCGATAGGAAATTTTACTTTTTTGACGGAAACTGAACTTGCAGCAGAATCTGACATACACTCTCACCTGTAAAATCATGTTCTAGAAAAGCAAAGATGCGGGAAAAATTATATAAAATTATGTAATCCACTGTATTATAAATAAGTTTATGGCGGTTGGCAAGAGTTTTTCAAGGCTACGGGGGGGGTAAAAACCTGTTATTTTTTTTTATTTCCCTCTTTTTCCGATTGAAAATCGCCTTGCCGCGCACTGAAAATATTTTTTCAATACCTCAAATGTCGGATTTTATAAAACCATGCGAAAATCAGCTCTCATCAAGAACCTGATTTTTTTTCCGCCCGGAAATTCTTCTTTCAGTTTGAAAAACGGGAAAGGAAAATTTTTGTCCTTTCTTCTTTGGGATTTGAAATCACAGCCTCAGGTTTTCCTTCCTCAACTATTTTTCCTTCGTCCATAAAGAAAACATAATCGCTTGTGTCGCGCGCAAATGACATTTCGTGAGTTACAACAACCATCGTCATTTTTGTCGAAGCCAAATCGCGGATTACTTCAAGAATTTCGCCTGTAAGTTCAGGATCGAGCGCGCTTGTAGGCTCGTCAAAGAAAAGAACTTCAGGATTCAATGCAAGAGCGCGTGCAATGCTTACTCTCTGCTGTTGTCCGCCAGAAAGCTGGCAAGGATAATAATTTTTTCTATCCGAAAGATTCATGCGCTTTAAAAGGTTTTCCGCAATTTCAACCGCTTCGTCTTTAGATTTTTTAAGAACATGAATTGGAGCATCGATGACATTCTGAAGCACGCTCATGTGCGGAAAAAGATTGAAGTTCTGGAAAACAAGTCCTGTTTTAAGCGCGATTTCGCGGGCTTCCTGTTTTGAACAGTAGACGCCGTCTTTCACAAGAGTTTTTCCGCAGATTTCAATCGTTCCGCCGCTAACCTTTTCAAGCTGGCTTACACAGCGAAGCACAGTTGATTTTCCGCTTCCGGAAGGCCCGATAATTCCCAACACTTTTCCTTTGTGAAGAGAAAACGTGATTCCTTTAAGAATCTCAACTCCGTCAAACGATTTACGCAAATCTGCAACTTTTATGATTTCTTCCATAAGATTAAAGCGATTAATTTAATTATAATAAGAAAGGCGTTTTTCAAGTTTTGAAAAACCTAGCGAAACAAACCAGTTCATCACAAAGTAAAAAACTCCGGCGATAAAAAGCGGCGTGAACGAAAACATTGCGCTTTGCCTTTCTTTTGCAACCATCAAAAGTTCCGCAACTCCAATAACAGAAACCAGAGCCGTGTCTTTTACAAGCGTTATGACTTCGTTTCCCATCGCAGGAACAATTCTTTTTACAACCTGAGGAAGAATTATCCTGAAAAACGTCTGCGCCTGCGTGTAGCCCAAAACTTTGCTTGCTTCGTACTGGCCTTTTGGAATCGATTCAATTCCTCCGCGATAGATTTCCGCAAAATAGCAGGCATAGTTTATGACAAGCGCGATTATTGCGGCGGTAAAACGGTTCCAGCGGAACACAATTCCGTAGCCGAAAGTATTAAGCCACTTTACAAAAAGCCCCGGACCAAAATAAACCACCAGAAGCTGAAGCATAAGCGGAGTTCCGCGGATTACAAGAAGAAAAGCGCGCGTAATCCAAGAAAGGACTTTCGCGCGGCTCATTCTTCCTGCGCAGAACAAAAGCGCAAGAGGAATGGAAAAGAGCAAAGTCAAAAAAAACACTTCAATTGAAGTAAGACTTCCTTTAAGCATTGCGATAAGCATTTTCACATAACGTTCGCTCATTTTTCATTCCTTACGATTATTTATTTTCCGATTACGCTGATGTCGCGACCGAACCCGCTCTTATCGAAAGAACCGTTAAAAAACGAGCCGCAAGGGTCGTTTTAGGTTCTTCAAGCAAGTGCGTGCAAAAATCGCTGGACGATTTTTGCTTAGAAAACGCGGCACGACAGTTTGTTTATTTTCCAATCACGCTGATGTTTCTGCCGAACCTGCTCTTATCGAAAGAACCGTCAAAAAACGAGCCGCAAGGGTCGTTTTAGGTTCTTCAAGCAAGTGCGTGCAAAAATCGCTGGACGATTTTTGCTTAGAAATCGCGGCACGACAGTTTGTTTATTTTCCGATTACGCTGATGTCGCGACCAAACCACTTATCCGAAATCGCTTCAACAGTTCCGTCTTTTGCCATTTCTTCCAGAATTTTCTGAACTTCATCGCGAAGCTTAACATCTTCCTTTCGGAATGCAACGCCATAAGCCTCTTTTGAAAGAATTTCCGGAACAAGTTCAAGAGGTTTGTTTCCCAATGCAATATCGAACGAAGCGACAACGCTGTCCATGACAACTCCGTCAACTCCGCCGATTTCAAGGTCGTTCAAAGCAGTAACGTTTTCCTTAAAATAAACAATGTCTTTCAAAGAATTCTTGAATGCCGCGGTTCCATCAACTGCTTCCTGCGCGCTGGAACCGCTCTGAAGTCCAATGACTTTTCCTGCCGCGTCAGACAAAGTTTTGATTCCGCTGTCTTTTCGCACAACAAGAACCTGCTCGTTGTTCAAATAAGGCTTTGTGAACGAAAGAGCCTCTTCCCTGTCTTTTGTCATTGTAAATCCGTTCCAGATGCAGTCGATTCTTCCTGTGGAAAGCTCCATTTCTTTTGCATCCCAGTCAATCGGCTGAGCCTTGAATTCAACGCCAAGACGTTTTGAAACTTCCTTTGCCAAATCGATGTCGTATCCGATGATGTTGCTGTCGTCATCGCGGTAGCCCATCGGCGGAAAAGAATCGTCAAGACCAAGAACGAAAACTCCGCGTTCTTTAAGCTCCGCAAGCGAATTGTCAGCCTTCTGAGTTTTCTTGCAGGAAACAATCATCGTTAATGACAACGCCGCAAGAAGTGCAAGTCCAATTTTTTTCATAAATTACCTCTATCTATTTTTTTTACAGAACTTTTTAAGTTCCGCAATTTGCTCCATTACTTTTTCAGGATTTGGTCCGCCGTCAGTTTTTCTGGATTTCAAACAAGATTCCGGAGAAAGAACGTCAAAAACGTCTTTTTCAATTAAATCGCTAACGCTTTTAAAGTCATCAATGCCTAAATCTTCCAAACGGCATTTTTTTCCGATTGCAAGGCGAACACATTTTGCGCTTACTTCGTGGGCTACTCGGAACGGAAGACCTTTTTTCACAAGATAATCCGCCAAATCAGTTGCGTTCAAAAATCCATCATTGCAAGCATCCTTCATTTTCTGCGTGTTCCATTTTGCAGAAGAAATCATATAAGTGAAAACCTGAACACAAGACAAAACTGTATCGCAAGAATCAAACAGGCTTTGCTTGTCTTCCTGCATATCGCGGTCATAAGCGAGCGGCAAAGCCTTCATCATCGTAAGCAAAGCCATCAGATTTCCGTAAACCCGTCCTGTTCTTCCGCGGATAAGTTCTGCAAAGTCAGGATTTTTTTTCTGCGGCATAATTGAAGAGCCGGTTGACCATTTTTCGCTCAGATTGATGAATGAAAATTCTGTTGTTGACCAAAGAACAATTTCCTCGCAGAAACGCGACAAATGCATCTGCATAATGGAAAGAATTCCTGCAATTTCAATGCAATAATCTCTGTCCGAAACGGAATCCAGACTGTTTTCAGTTATTTCAGAAAATCCAAGTTCTTTTGCTTCAAACTTTCTGTCAAGAGGAAGTCCGCTTCCTGCCAAAGCGCAAGAACCAATCGGCGAAATCTGAATCCGCTTTAACGAATCTTCCAAACGAGAATAATCGCGGCAAAGCATCCAAGCCCAGGCTAAAAGATGATGAGCGAGCGTTACAGGCTGAGCGTGCTGCATATGAGTGTAGCCCGGCATAATCGAGTTTGTGTGTTTTTCCGCAATTTCAGATAATGTTTCGATTAAAGTCAAAACGCGGTTTTCTAAATCTGGAACAAAACGAGAAAGATAAAGACGCTCGTCTAATGCAATCTGGTCGTTTCGGCTTCGTCCTGTGTGAAGTTTTTTTCCAGGTCCGCCGATTCTATCTGTCAAAGTTGCCTCTATAAACGAATGAATATCTTCCGCACTGTAGTCGATTTTAAGTTTTCCGTCCTGCAAATCTTTTTCAATAGAAGACAAGCCTTCAATAATTTTTGCCGCATCATCTTTTGAAATGATTCCAGCCTTTGAAAGCATTGCCGCATGAGCCTTGCTTCCTTTTATGTCGTCAAGCGCCATTCGTTCGTCAACATGAATCGAAGTTTCAAACGCAACCGCCGCCGCATCAGGACCTTCTTCAAAACGTCCGTGCCAAAGCGCCGCATGATTGTCAGATGTCAAAGTTCCGTGTTCATTAAGTTCCATACAAAAAGATTATATTGAAAGAAGGAGCGGTTTTCAATTCGTGTGTTTTTAGATGCACGGAAATCAGTTTTTAAGAATATGTGTGGTCATTGAGGCTCTCGAAATGACCTAAACTCAAATAAAACTTGTTAAATTTGTGGTTTCGACAGGCTCAACCACCATAATTTTTGCAAAAACTGATTTCCGTGTTTTAGATGTGATTTTGAATTTTACTGTTCTTCAAAGCAGTCGCTGTAATTCTTTACTTATCTTGATTTTGTGCGATTACACTTTCTGCCCAAGTTTTTATTTTTTCTGTCTTCAAACTTGCCGTTTGTATTCATAAGAATGTCCACGTTTTTTCTGTTACTCATATCACACAAAGAACGATACGCCGCAGCTGTAGCGTCAATCATGTTCTGTTTTGTGTCGTCGGGCATAATGATGTAAAAGTCGTAGTCGCTGTCTTCGCGGTACGTGTCTTTTGCGTAAGAACCGAAAAGTATGATTTTTACAGGATGCAATGCTTCAACAAAGCGTCGCGTCATTTCGCGGATTTCATCGTTTACCATAACCCTGTCTCTCTTTTAGTATAGCACGGAATGTTGCAAAAAATGAAGAAAGAAAGTGCGAAACTCACGGAACTATTTTGTCGGAAAAAACGGCGCACCGCAAAAAGTGATGAGCCAGCAGTAAAACAAAAAAAAATCACTGAAATGCTTTTGCAAGCGCGTACGCAATTCCTATGTAAACCAGCACAAGAATTCCATTCACGATTATGTACGGCGCGGTTCTGAACAGCAGAAATGTCGAGACAAACTGAACAATCAAGGCAATAACTGCGAAAACAACAGAAAGCACTGTGATGTTCATATTTCCACGTTCCGCGTATCTGATGCCAAATCCACCGACAAGAAAAACGAGAAATTCAACCGCGCAAACTCCAAACATCATCCATCTCTGCCATTCACTTCGGTTCGCGGCATAAAATCCGTAGCCTATGAGCAACGCAATTCCTACTGAAATAATTGCTGGAACAACTTTCATTTTCATTTTTGTTCATCTCCTTTTGAAATCTTTTCATCGTTTTCATTTTTTCCGCTAAGTTTCGGCGGAAAAAGAGCAATCAATGCGACAATCTCCTGAAAATCTGCGGCGTTTTTCCAATTTTGATCTCCTGCTTTCCAGACGGGAGCTGCTGCTGTAAGTTTTTTTTCAACAATAAAGCGTGCGGCTTCAGTTTTCAAGAAAGGCCCGAAAACCTTTCCCTCATCTGATGAAATATAAAAGACTTCGGGAAATTTCTGCTCCGGCAGAAGCTCCTGTTTTGGAACTGGCGGCGGCGAATACGAAGCATTTTCCGAATTTTGATTTTCTGCCTGAGCAAAAGCCGTTGAATTTTGAGAAACTTGCTGAGGAGCGACTGGACAACTTTGTCGTTGCTGATTTTGCGTCCCCGGATACTGCTGATAAACAGGTTGCATTGGAGCGCCTTGCTGAACAGCATTTTGTGCGTAAAGCGGCTGCGAAGCAACTTGAACCTGCGATGGAACGCGCATTGAAGCCATCATATTGTTCATGCTCTGTGCAATCTGCTGGCTCATCGCCATTCCCATTCCAAACTCTATAAGCCTGTCCATTGAAAAAAAATCAGTTTTCTCGCTCATAAGTCCTCTTCTTTTGGTAACTGAAAACAGTTTTAGTCACACTGAGCAAAGCGAAACATCTCAAAAACAAGACTTCTCGCTCCTCTCATAATGACGATTTTTTTGCTTACTGCGCCGGCGGAACTGGAGGAACGCCAGATGCAAACAAAGAAGAAAGCTCCGCAACTTGTCCTGCTGCTGTCCAATTCGCCATTCCAGCACACCAAACAAGGCTCTGTGCGTCAAACTGCCCGCTTGCAGCCATTTGTTGCAGCTGCTGTGTTGAATACGGACCGGTTGTGCTCCCATTTACCGCGACATTGTACATTTTTCCAATATTCTGAGGAGTTGCTGGAGCCGCCATTCCAGGCATGATTCCCGCGCCCATTTCAGTGCTCGCGCCCGCGAATGAGTTTCCGAGCATATTCGCCATTCCCGCTCCTACAGCCTGACCCATCGCCATGTTCGCCATCATCGCGCCGGGATTCATTCCGCCGCCCATAGAGCCGCCGAGATTTATGTTTCCCGCTCCGCTCGCTCCCTGCTTTCCCATCGCGTCCGCCGCCGCGATGCCGACCTGCGTCTGGTTCTTGATTGCGAACGCTCCGATGTTCTGCTGTTCTGCTCTGAGTTTCGCCGCGTAAGCGTTCACGTCCGTCTGCTGATGCTGCGCATACTGACCTTCCTCGCGGTTGATTCTGAGCGTCTCTTTCATATTTTCCATCTGAATCGCCTGATTCTGCTTGAGCGCATCCATCTGCATTCTGTTCGTTTCCTGAAGGTTGCCAAGATTGATGTTCTGCTGCGTCTTCAAAGAGGCTTCAGTATAATTTGCTGTAAGTTCCTTTACTTTCACGTAGCCTTCGCATGACTTATCAACATCAAGCTCAGAAATATTGAAATCCTTGAGCGTAATTCCGTACACGTCAGCAAGTTTCGGCTTTATATACTGCTCAACAAGCTCGTTCACCTGAAGAAGCCTGCGCTCCATCTGGACAATCGGAATAGGAGAACCGCCGTAGCTTCCGTCAGGAATATTTGTGACAACGCTTTTTACATATTTTACAAGATTGTCTTTTATCTCTTTCTTGAAGTCTTCAAGTTCAAAATTTGAAAGCCGATGCAGTTTTATAAACTGTCTGTAATCAGTGATTCCAAATGCGAACGAACCACGAACCGCCATTGAAATCGGAAAGTCAGGCAATCTGGGATCAAACATATCAAAATACGGAACTGCGAACTGAAGATGTATAAGCCCCGCCATATTGATGTAGTAGACTTCCGCCTGGAACGGACTTGAGCCGCCGAACGCAAGCCCCACTATTTTCGCAAGGACTGGAAAGTTCGCAGTTTTGATTGTGTCGTTGTACGGACCTTCTATAAAATCCTGCATTGTTCCGTCTTTCTGGTGATAGACAAAGGCCGCGACCTCGCCGTCCTTCACGTTAAGCGAAGAGCCGTAGCGGATTGCGTTCTCCTTGTTTGTTGTCCCAACTTCCTGTCCCGCTGGCCGCCATTTCCAGATAAGATAGTCAGTTTCATCGCAGCGGATCGCGTCCATCAATCCGCCCTCGTTTTTCTTTGGTTTGTCGTCTTTATGTCCGAAAAGTCCCATAGCAACCTGCTCCTTTTTCTCTTTAAATTATTTACCAGTTTCTTTGTTTTGATTTTCCAATGAAGATGCCGATTGATTTATCATTTCATTTGAAAGATTATTGATGCTATCCATTCCGCCAGAAGATTTTAAGAAAATAACACCGATTATGTTCAAAAGAACAATAATTCCAACAGCAATCAGAACAGGAACCAAGCAGCCATGTTTACGCTTTTTCGGCTCTTCTGCTTCCTGCGTTTTTGCTGTTATTTGCTCAGCCTTTTTAGCAAGACCGCCCAGAACATTTGTTTTTTCGTTTTTAGAATCCCCGTCAAGCATAGCCATAATTTTTTCTATTTTTTGCATTTCGGAAGAATTCGGCTCAAAAGCAAGCACGCATTTTGTATAAACTTCTCGGATTTTTGTTTTCCAGGATTCATTCAAATATGAAGAGTCATTGTACTGGCCAAACTTTTTTTTAAGTTTTGGGTCATACTGTGAAATTGCAAGCGACATAAATTCAAATAAAGAACCTTTGTCAACTGGAACAGAAAAGTCTTTTATGAACTGCGCTTTCTTTTTTGCAAGCTCCGAAACATTCGTCAAGCCTTGCGCTTGAGTCTGCATCGCCTTTTGGCTGCTCTTAAAATCAAACATCTGCTTTCCAAGATTTTTCAGATAGTCTTTTGCCATGTCGCCTATCTCGGCATTGTCATTTGCTTTCTGAGCCTCTTCCTGAGCGTCTTTTTCAGTCTGTTCTGCATCAAAGTTTTCAATGTGTTTTAAAAACTCTTCGACCGCATTGCTAGACCTGACGTTGTTAAGTTCAAAACCGCATGAAGAGCAACGAGTCTGAAAAGCCTCGACAATTGCTCCGCAATTCGGGCATTTTTTAATTGTCCCAACGAACTCCTGTGTCCGTGTGTTTAAAGTTTCCATTTATTATGTCTCCTTGAGTTTAATGTCCGCCGACAATTGATTTATTTTCTGCAAGGCTAATCCTGCTTGATGCCGTAATCTTCCGGATTCAGTTTTTTGTCCTGAGAAAACCACATCAGCATATCAAAGAATTTCAGCGGCGGATAAAGATTTCCGTCCGGCATCTTAAATCTATTTCTAAGCGCCTCCAGTTTATCTTTGTTTTTTATGTAATAGCCGCAGATTGACTTGAGCGAGTTTTCTGAAAAGGAGGCGGACGCGATTTTTCCTGTTCTGCCGGTGGCTGAAGTTTTTTCGCCGCGAAGCTCTTCGACAATATATGTGTCGTAAGTTACAGTGCAAGCGAATGCGCCCATAATGATTTTAGAAATCAGCGTGTCTGAAACAGCTTTCTTTTTGTTATTGCTGAATGGCTTCAGCGCGGAAGAAATTTCTTCTTTGAGCGAAATAACCAGACTGATGTTTTTTTCAATTTCACAGATTTCCGGATTCTGAAGGATTTGGTATTTGTCTTTTGAGATTTCTTTTATAACAGGAACAAGGATTCTGTAGGAGTGCTGCATCAGAAACGAGCCACGGGCAACCATTCCCCAGTTTGCAAGAAATATAAAAAGCTCTTTCGCAAGATATTCGTCTGAATGGCTCTTGGTTTTCCGTTCACGGAATGCTTTGTTCAGGTCAATCCACGCATATCCACGTGAATTTTCTTTATTAACATCTTCAAATTTCTGTTTGAAGATGTCGGACTGAAAATCATCTAAATTCAAAGCTTTTCTCCATATTGGAACATTTTCTTCTAAGCGAAAACGAGCGTCAGCGAGTTTTCGCTTAGAGCGGTTTTGTCAAACCGCTCTAATGGTATACCATTAGAGCGAAAAATTTTTGGATTTTGTGGGTAGAAATCATTTGGTTACTTAAAAAAACTGTCGAAAAGCAAATGCGTTAGCGCTGGTAGCCCCGAAGTTCCGAAGCGGAACAAAGTGGAGCGTAGGAATGAGCGGTAGCGAAGGGCGGACATAGCGACCCGTAGCGAAGCGCAGGGAAACGCCAAAAAAAATTATGTGAACATTCCGTTCTTTTTGTGTTATATTTAATGTGAGGTTTTTATGAAAAATTATGCGGTTTTAAGTAGCAATGGAAAATACTCAAGTTTTTCGTATGGCGATTATTTTATTCGTTTCCGTACATCAGACGCACTAAAAAAATATACACAAGTAAAAGAATGGGATAATGGCTATCTTGTTGTTACGGCCGACTATAAAAAACTTGGACCTACAGAAGAGTATATAGACATAACTTCAATTTTGAAAGAACTTAATCTCGATGAAAAGAAAATCTTAGCACCAATTAAGGAGGTTAAAATTGAATACTAAAACAAAAACTGAATCAGAAATTAATGAAAAAATAAAAAAAATTGCGGATAATGCAGATGTAATTATAGGCGGATATGCTTTTAAGAAAACTGAGTTAGGTGTATCGGTTGTTAATTTAAATTTTCCGGATTCATCAGCAGTATTTGGGAACGATGATGAAATGATAGAAACAAGCATGGATGATATTGAACTTTCTATTGCTCATGATTATTTAGGAAAAAGCAAAAAATATATGGAGTTATAAGTTGCCAAAATATTTTGAATATAAAGTTTGTGGATATTATTTATATTATACTGCAAAATGTATTGTCGAAGCATTTCACGTTCATGCAAGTGATTCTAAACTAACAGAAGAATGTTCTGCAAAATTTTTTGTTCACGCGGATGGTTCAACTGTAGTTCAGAAAAAAGGAGTTCTTTCGCAACAAGAAATAAATAAACTTCAGCAGTTCATAAAAGAAAATTACAAAGAAATGTATAAAACGTGGCGCTCTTTAAGCAAAAATGGATTTTACGAAAAATAATTTTTTATAATAAATAATGATATTCCTTGTATATAAAAAAAATGAAAATCGATTGACTTGGCACTCAGAATTCTAGCTCGGATTATAAAACGCAAGTTCCGGATATAATCCTTGAATTAGTCGAAAGTGGCCGTCGCGAGTCCAAAGCGGACACATCGTATTTTAAGGCGGAAAATGCTATCATCATATCGGCAATCGCTCCTGTTCCAATGTTTGAATCGGATTTACTATATGTGGCTTGATTCTTCTACAAGTTTTTCGTAGGCTTCTACTGTTAACATCACACATTCGGGAGCGTTGTTTTTTACAATCACTTTGATTCCGTCGCGCTTGACTTCTTCGATTATTTTTCCCGCCTCGCCCTTGTTGAAGCGGCTTATGGGAACAAAGGATTTTAGCATTTTTGTCGCGGTCATTGCGTCGTACATAAAAGCCTCCGTGAAAGCTGATGATTTTACAAATAAAAATATCAACTTTTATAATGATAAATATTGCTGATGTATTTGTCAATTAAATATTGTGATGCAAATGCGTTAGCGAGGGGGAGAGGAGCCTGTCTGTTAGCAGACGGCGAATCGTTTGTGGCATTAAAAAAACGCATTATGTTAAAAGATATGTTTTCAACATAATGCGTTTAATTTTCCAAGAAATCTAATACCCCTAATGTCGACTTTTATAAAACCATGCAAAAATACACTCTCGGCAAGAAAGTTAAAATGCGTCTGCTGAAATATCGCAGCCGCATTTAACTTCAACTTTGATTCTCAAACTTGCCTATTTATATGCACACTTCCGTGTGCCAACAAGTCATTTTCGGAAACTGAAGTTTCCTGCAATGCCTTGTTTTTAAGAACCCGATTATGAAAAACGGCTTCCGCGTTCGTCAAAAACTGTGGTGGTTGAGCAAGTCGCCCGCTTGCGCACGAAGCGAAGTAACCACCAGGCA
>CAZSHF010000021.1:0-31576 GCA_964606655.1 uncultured Treponema sp. | reverse complement strand
ACGGCGGACAGTTCTACGGCGACCAGCAGATCAAAGCGTTTATGGACGGATGGTACAAGAACCGTGGAGTTCAGGTTGTGTTCGCCTGCGGCGGCGGAATCTGGAACTCGCCTGCGGACGCTGCGAAAGATGTTCCTGGCGCAAAGCTCATCGGCGTTGACGTTGACCAGTCCGCGATGATGGAAGCGTACGCTCCTGGAATGTGTCTTACTTCTGCTACAAAAGGTCTTGGCGCGACAGTAAGAGCGACATTGGCTGCGATTCAGGCAGGAAACTGGGAGCTTTACGGCGGAAAAATAGAGAACCTCGGGCTTGTTTCTCCGACCCAGGTTGAGCTGAATTACGTGCAGCTTCCTGTTGACACTTGGTCTATGGAAAAGTTCACTCTGGACGACTACAAGGCTTTGACAGCAAGAATTTTCAACGGAGAGATTCTCGTATCAAACGACATCGCGAACATTCCTGCTCACTCTGTGACTCTCAACGTTTACCCGAACATAAAATAAAACAAGGGTTTTCATGCCGCCGTTTAATCCACGGTTGAACGGCGGTGTTTTTCATTATCAGATGTTTATATTTGGCAAAACTCAAGTTTTGGATAATCGGACATTGATTTTATTTAAGGCAGAGGTTTTGCCTAATCAAACAAAAGGACTTTTTTATGAATGATGACTACATTATCGAAATGCTTCACATCACGAAGCGGTTTCCGGGCATCATTGCCAACAACAATATTACAATTCAGCTGAAAAAGGGGGAGATTCATGCTTTGCTTGGCGAGAATGGTGCCGGCAAGTCAACATTGATGAGTGTCCTTTTTGGTCTTTATCAGCCTGAAGAAGGCGAAATCCGGAAAAACGGAAAAACTGTGCAAATCAACAATCCGAACGACGCGACCGCGCTTGGAATCGGAATGGTCCACCAGCATTTCAAACTTGTCGAGGTTTTCACCGTTCTGGACAATATCATTCTTGGCACTGAGCCTGTGAAAAACGGTTTTATCGACCGAAAACTTGCCCGGGAAAAAGTTGTTTCCCTGAGCGAACGGTACGGTCTTGCGATTGACCCCGACGCGAAAATCGAAGACATAACTGTCGGAATGCAGCAGCGTGTCGAAATCTTGAAAATGCTTTACCGCGAAAACGAGATTCTTATTTTTGACGAGCCTACAGCGGTTTTAACTCCGCAGGAAATCGAAGAGCTTATGCAGATTATGCGGAATCTGACCAAGGAAGGAAAATCAATACTTTTCATAACACATAAACTGAACGAAATCATGGCGGTCTCCGACAGATGTTCGGTTCTCCGCAAAGGAAAATACATCGGAACTGTAGAGACAGCGAACACGACAAAAGAAGACCTTAGCCGCATGATGGTCGGACGAAAAGTGAACTTTGTCGTAAGAAAAAAAGACAGAAAGCCCGGAAAAGTGGTTCTTGACATACAGCACATGAACGTGAAAAGCAAAATCCACGACAATCTTGCTGTGAAAAATGTCTCGATGAAAGTCCGCTCCGGGGAAATCGTGTGCATCGCCGGAATCGACGGAAACGGACAGTCCGAATTCATCCACGGACTTACAGGGCTTGAGCCTCTTGAAAAGATGCCTGAAACCAAAATTCTTCTTGACGGCGTTGACATCACGAACACTTCGATACGCGGAAGAAGCAAGGCCGGAATGAGCCACATTCCCGAGGACAGGCACAAGCACGGACTTGTCCTTGACTACAGGCTTGACCAGAACATGGTCTTGCAGCGTTACTGGCAGCCTGAATTTGAGTCGCTCGGCTTTATCCGCGACGAGGAAGTCACAGAATATTCTGACGATTTGCGTAACCAGTACGACGTGCGGAGCGGACAGGGAAGCAAGACGATTGTCCGCGCGATGTCAGGCGGAAACCAGCAGAAAGCGATTATCGCGCGCGAAATAGACAAGGAGCACAAGCTTCTTATCGCCGTGCAGCCGACACGCGGACTTGATGTAGGCGCGATTGAATATATCCACAAGCAGATTGTGTCTGACCGCGACGACGGAACTGCGGTTTTGCTTGTTTCTTACGAGCTTGAGGAAGTCATGAGCCTTGCCGACAGAATCCTTGTGATGTACGAGGGCGAGATTGTCGGTTCTCTTAATCCTAAGCGGACAAGCGTAGACGAGCTCGGACTTTACATGGCTGGAGCAAAACGCGACGAGAATATTCCTGAAGTTATGGACGGCGGAGAAGAGGAGAACTCTTCTGAAGACAACGGCGACGGCGGAATTGACTCCGAGGAATTTCTTTCGATGACAGAATTTGATGAGGGAGGAGACAAATGAGCGATATGCTGGCAAACGACAATGTGAAAAAACCTTTGAAATTCAGGATAGATTTCAGAATGATTGCCGCTTCTGAAAGCTTTAAAGCGATAATTTCCGCTATCATCTGCGCTTTGGTCGGAATTCTTGTGGGATTTATCATTCTTCTTCTGATAAACGCCCAGAACGCTCCAAAGGCGATGGCGACAATTCTCAAGAATTTCTTTTACTATAAGAGAACAAACCTGCGTCTTATGTATTTCGGCGAGACTCTTGTAAAGTCAGTTCCGCTGATTCTCTGCGCGCTTTCGGTTCTGTTCGCGTACAAATCCGGGCTTTTCAATATCGGCGTAGGCGGACAGTATTGTCTTGGAATCGGCGTGACTCTCTGGTGCGCGATTCAGTGGAATCTTCCGTGGTATATGTGCGTCCTTATCGCTGTTCTGGCGGCGGCTTTGTGGGGCGCGATTGCAGGAGCATTCAAAGCCTTTTTCAATGTGAACGAGGTAATCGCCTGTATTATGATGAACTGGATAAGCCTTAATCTTGTGAACGCTCTTATGCTCCACAATGAAACTGTAGGAACTCAGGTCGAGTACACGATTATGGACATCCAGAAAGCAGAGACTTTTAAAATCGCTGTCCGTTCTCCGCAGTCGCTTTTGCCGACGCTCGGGCTTGGAAGGTTTTTCGGCGGCGACCAGTATGTAACAATCGCGATTCCTCTGACGATTCTTGTCGCGATTTTTATCTACATAGTTCTGAACAAGACGACTTTCGGCTATGAATTGAGGGCGACCGGCTTGAACAAGAACGCCGCAAAATACGCGGGAATGAAAGACAAGTTCAATGTCGTTCTTACAATGGCGATTGCAGGCGCGCTCGGCGGACTTGCGGCTTCTTTGTTTTATCTGACGGATTTCCAGCAGTGGAAGACAAGCTCTTCTGTTCCTGGAATGGGATTCAGCGGAATCGCGGTCGCGTTTTTGGGCGGACTTAATCCTATCGGCGTTCTTTTCGCCGGCTATTTCATCCAGCACATAACGACAGGCGGAAGCCTTATCGACATGAGATATTACAATCCGCAGATTGCAGACCTTATCGCTTCGATAATCATTTATATGTGCGGATTTGTTCTTTTCTTCAAGAGCTTTATCGCAAAGCTTGCGGCTCGGAAATCAGACGCGGATGCGGACAACGCGAACGCCACGGAATCCGAGGATTCAGCCGCGGCGAAAGACAACGGAGTCATTCCGGGAATAAACGGCGTTTACGGCGGAACAGGAAATTCTTCGGGAATCGGTTCGGGCGGCGGAGAAAAAGGTTCTGATTCTTCCGGCGACGAGAATTTTGATTTCGGCGTTCCGATTTCAGAAGAATGACATTCGTGAAAGTTCATAAGTTGGAGGACTAAATGTTACTTATACAATACACATTGATTTACGCTTCTGTTCTTATTCTTGTCGCGCTCGGCGGAATGTTTTCGGAGCGGAGCGGTGTTATAAATCTTGGTCTTGAAGGAATTATGGTTTTTGGAGCATTGGGCGGAGCGTTTGTGCTTTATTCGCTTCCTGCCACAACTCCTGCGATTCTTATAATTATCTCTACTGTCATTGTAAGCGCGATTGTCGGAATGATTTCCTCGCTTCTGCTTGCAGTGGCGGCGATAAACTTTAAAGCCGACCAGACGCTTGTGGGAACGGCTATAAATATGCTTTCGACCGCTGCGGCGACTGTAATCGTCAAGGCTTACAACAACGCGCGTTCCGGAGGAACAAATCCTTCCGCGATTCTTGAATACATCGACACAAGAAGGGCGTTCTCGTTCAACATCGGGCGTCTCACATTGAACTGGTATATGCTGATAACGCTTGTTCTTCTTGCGGTCGCTTACATTGTGCTTTACAAGACGCGGTTCGGGCTTAGGCTTCAGGCTTGCGGAGAACATCCTCAGGCGGCGGACAGCGTCGGTATAAATGTGTACAAAATGCGTTACGCCGGCGTTCTGATTTCAGGGCTTTGCGGCGGAATCGGCGGAATCATTTATGTAAGCGCAGTAAACTCAAGCTGGGATTTTATTTACGGAGTTGCCGGCGCGGGATTTCTGGCGCTTGCCGTCATGATTTTCGGTCAGTGGAAACCGATTAGAATCGCCCTTGCAGCTTTGCTGTTCGGTGTTTTCCGCGCGCTCGCGGACACTTACGCGGGATTCAACTTCCTTGCGAACCTTGTTCCTGGCGAAGTCTATAAAATGCTTCCGTACATCATTTCGCTTGTGGTTCTTGCGTTCACATCAAAGAAGAGCCGCGCGCCTAAAGCGGAAGGCATTCCGTACGACAAAAGCACGAGATAAAAAAAAACTGCTGTCTTTCCGTTACACTGTGTCTGGAAAAACATACTTCGTGTTTTTTGCGAAGAAAGTGGCTTATTGAACAAGCCACTTTCTTTTTGCTAGAACGCAAAAGCCACTCAGAATGTTTTCCATACACAGTTTTCACTGCAAGACAGCAGTTTTTTTGTTTTTCAAGCAAGGGAAGAACGAGTTTTGCCAGAACCGCGGTTCCATCTTTTTGTTTTCCAAAGCAGTGAAATTCTGCGGTCATTGAATGGTTTCTGCAAGCCAAAATATCTCTAAAACGCCGAATGATTTTTCACCAAAACGCCGAACAAAAAGTCTACAAAACGCCGAAAAATTTCTTTACAAAACGCCGAAAAATCTTATAATTTCAGTATGTCTGAATATAAAGTCCGTATTGCAGATTCGATTTTGCAAAATAAACTTGCCGGAAAAGGCGCTGTCCTTATCGAAGGGCCTAAATGGTGCGGAAAGACCACAACTGCCGTTCAGAATGCGGCAAGTGTGCTTCGTATGGACAATCCTGAATCGAAAGAACAGAACCTCAGCCTTGCGAAACTAAGTCCTCTCAGGCTTCTGAAAGGCGATGTTCCCCGGCTCATAGATGAATGGCAGATTGCGCCGACCTTATGGGATTCCGTCCGTTATGAAGTGGACCAGCGCGGAAAAACGGGGCAGTTCATTCTCACCGGCTCATCTGTTCCCCCTGACACAAAAGAGATAAGCCATTCCGGAACCGGAAGATTCAGCTGGCTTATGATGAGGCCGATGTCATTGTTCGAATCAAAGGAATCCAGCGGTGAAGTCAGCCTTAAAGAGCTTTTTGACGGAAACAAGACAGTTGACGGAGAAAACAGTCTTGACATCGAAAGGCTTTCCTTTGTCGTCTGCCGTGGCGGCTGGCCTCAGTCGATAGATTTGAATGACAAATCCGCTTTGCAGCAGGCGTTTGATTATTACGATGCTGTCGTAAAATCAGACATAAACCGTGCAGACGGAGTTGCAAAAAATCCTGAACGGGTGAAAAGGATTATGCGTTCATTTGCAAGAAATCAAGGAAGCCAGGTTGCAGCCACTGTGATTGCGAATGATATTTTCGCAAATGAAGTCAGTTCTATAAACGAAGATACTGTTCATTCTTATCTTGACGCTTTGAAAAAGATTTTTGTGATTGAAGATATGCCTGCATGGAATCCGAATTTGCGTTCAAAATCCGCGATACGGACGACAGACACAAGATATTATGTCGATTCTTCGATTGCCGCCGCAAGCCTTGGAATCGGGCCTGAAGATTTGATAAATGATTTGAACACTTTCGGACTTCTTTTTGAAACAATGTGCATCCGTGATTTGCGTGTATTTGCAGAAAGCCTTGATGGACTTGTCTATCATTACAGAGACAGTTCAGGACTTGAATGTGACAGTGTGGTTCACCTTAGAAACGGAAAATATGGACTTATTGAAATAAAATTAGGCGGAAGCGATCTTGTCAACGAAGGGGCGGAAACGCTTTTAAAGCTAAAAGAAAAAATCGACACCACAAGAATGAAAGAGCCGTCGTTTATGATGGTTCTTACCGGCTTAGGACAGTACGCTTATCGCCGTGAGGACGGTATTCTTGTAGTTCCGATTGGAGTTCTGAAAAACTGAATGCGGACAGAACATCACACTTTGAATCTGTCCACGTGGTTTCCCATGTTTTCTATGCTTTCTTTCAGCTTGTCGGAAATGTCTTTCAGGACTGTTCCCGATTCCTGGATTCTTCCTGCGCCTGAAATCATGTTGCTCATGCTTTCTTTCATGTCGATTGTCGCTTCCTGAAGCCTTCCGATTTCTTTAAGAATCTGCTGGTTTCCGCTGTACATTTCCTGCGAGGCGTTCTGGACTTCGGTTGTGCTTTCGTTCATCGAGTTTATCGCGAGGTTCATTTGGCGCGTTCCTTCCTGCTGCTCGTCCATTGTGGATTTCGCGTGGCGGATGATTTTGTCCGTCTCCTGGATTTTTGACGCGACAAACAAGAACGCTTCGCTTGATTTGCTTGAAGAGTCGACGACGCTTTCGATAAGTCCTTTTATCTGCTGGAGCTGTTCGCCGATTGTCCTTGACTGCTCGGAAGATGTCTCTGAAAGCTTTCTGATTTCGTCCGCGACTACAGAGAATCCTTTTCCGGCTTCGCCCGCGTGGGCCGCTTCAATCGCGGCGTTCATCGCAAGAAGGTTTGTCTGCTCCGCGATGTCCGCAATCGCCTGGTTAGCGTCCTGCAATGTCTCGGACTGGCTTTTTATTTTGTCAACCTGCTCGTAGACATTTGACTGAAGGTTCGCTCCCGACTGCGCGCTTTGGTTCAAGTCGTCGAACGCGTCTGTCATCTGGTCAAGAGACTGTTTTAAAATTCCGATGTTTCCAATCATCTCCTGAACCGCTGCGCTTGACTGAGTCACGCTTGAGCCTTGCTGGCTAATCATTTTTTCAAGGGTTTCAATGTTGGATGAGAACTGGTTTATGACGCTTGCGGTTTCTGTGACAGAAGCCGCCTGGTTCTGAATCTCTTTGTCCATCGATTCTATCTCGCTTACAATCTGCTCTATAGAAGAGTGAGTGTCGTCTGTGCTTGCCTCCAAATCTTCGCCTGCGGAAGTAAGAATCGCTTTTGAATCTTTAAGCTCCGACATAATCTCGCGGAGTTTTCCTGTGAACCTGTTGAAGTTTCTTACAACGCCTCCGACTTCATCGTTCGTCCTGATTCCAATCTGCTTGGTCAGGTCCGCGTCCGCGCTCGCGATTTCTTCAAGCGTTTTAATCACATTCTTCAGAGGCTTTATAAGATGCCTTGAGATTCCCCAAATCATCAGGACAATCAGAATTATAGAAACTGTGTTCAGCACAATCAGAAGATTCAATGTCTGGAACGCTGTCGAGTTCACCTGGTCTTCTGGAATTGTCACCGCAAGCGACCAGCCTGTGTATGTTACAGGAATATAGAAGACATCGATTTCCTCTCCGTCGGAAAGATTTATTATTGTTCCCATTCCTTCTTTTCCGCTTCTCATTTCAAGGACCAAATCCTTAAGCCCTGAAAAGCTGACGCCTTCCTCGATGCTGTAATTGTTTTTTCCGATTAATTCGCGGTTGTAGTGCGCTATATAAGTTCCGTCGGTCGCGATAAGGAACGCGAATCCACGTTTTCCGACATTTATGCGTTCTATCTCACGCTGGATTGCCTCGGTCGGAACAAGTCCTACAAAAACTCCTGTTATCTGGTTCGCCATGTTTTTTATCGGAACTGAGACATGGACAACATTTTTTCCTGTCGCGCGTGAAGTTGTCGGGTCGTCTATGTAGAAATCCCTTGAGCCTGAATACACGACCCTGAAAAAGTTCCTGTCGTTCACCATCGCTATGTCGCCGCCCGAAGTTATCATGTATCCTGTAGGGTCGATTGCTCCGACTGTCTCAAAGAAACCTGTGTAGTCGTCCGCGTTGTTCCGGATTTCCCTTTGAATCTGCGCGATATTTCCGTTTGCAAAAGCCTGCGAGTTTGCAAAAACCCTTGCGATGTCAATCGCTTCCTTTAGCCAGTATTCGATTATCGTTTCGCTTGCGTCTGTCACGGAACTTGCGTATTCGTAGTAAAGCTCGCGGTTCCGCCGCATCACGTTTATTGTGTTCAGGCTGAGCTGGACTGTGAATAAAATCACAAGGAAAATTCCTGTCGGAATGACGATTTTTCTTGTAAAGCCTTTATACTTTCTAGGTTTTTCTGTGGTCTTTAGTTCGGTGTTTTCTGCTTTTTCCATGCTTAAACCTTCTCCGCAAGTTGTTTAAAGTGATGCAAAAACAATAGATGTGTAACGCTTTTATGTGTATGTTTCGCCTTTTATAATAACATGGTTTGGTTGATTTAGGAAAAAATTTTTTGTTGTCGCAGTATTTTTCGTTCATAAAAAAAAATTATGGTGATTGAGCGTGTCGCCCGCTTGCGCACGGAGCGTAGCGGAGTAATCACCATATTGGACTATATAATGCGGCGTTTTTTTCTTTGTTGATAAAAAAAGAATTTGCATATCGCGGAATCTGATTTAGCATAGAATAATAGGTTAAATGTCGAGTTTTGATGTATTAGCAAAAATGTACTTTCGGCAAGAACCCGATTATGAAAAACGGCTTCCGCGTTCGTCAAAAAATTACGGTGATTGAGCAAGTCGCTCGCTTGCACACGAGCGACAGCGAAGTAACCACCAATCAAGCATTTCTGCAATTTTTAAGTTTTATTACTCACTTGTGCAGATTGTTTTTCAAATCGGAACCTTGCCTACGTACATTTTTTACTGTTTGCGAAGAAAACTCGACATTTGGCCTAATAAAAAAAATGAAAACACAGGAAACTGCGTTCCTTGTGCCTTTTTACAGGAGATGTTATGAAAGAGAAAAAAATGGTTTCGCTTCTTGAGAAAGCGAGAAAAACTGTCTTGAAAAAGACTTCAGTCAAGCCGAAAATCGTGGTTGTTCTTGGCTCAGGATTGGGCGACTTTGCAAAACAGATTAAAGTCGAATCCGAAGTTCCTTATTCCGCGCTAAAAGGTTTTCCGGTCTCGACAGTCGCCGGACACGACGGAAAATTCATCTTCGGACATTCGGGAAATGTTCCTGTCGTTCTTATGAAAGGACGGATTCATTATTATGAAGGATATCCGATGGAAAAAGTCGTGATGCCTGTCCGGCTTTTAAGCCTGCTTGGAGTTGAGAAGATTATTCTTACAAACGCGGCGGGAAGCATAAACACTGATTTCCGTCCGGGCGACCTGATGATGATTACAGACCAGATTTCCGCATTTGTGCCAAGCCCTCTGCGCGGAAAAAACCTTGACGGATTCGGCACTCGTTTTCCGGATATGTCTGCCATTTATTCAAAAGAGATTCAGGACAAAATAGAAGAATCCGCAAAAAACATCGGAATCGGGCTGAAAAAAGGCGTTTATGTCCAGTGGCAAGGACCGAACTACGAAAGTCCTGCGGAAATCAGAATGTTCAGGACGCTTGGAGCGGACGCGGCGGGAATGAGCACAGCCTGCGAAGCGATTGCGGCAAGACACGCAGGAATTTCAGTCGGCGGAATTTCGTGCATAACAAATATGGCGGCAGGAATTCACGGAACAAGCCTTTCGCACAAAGAAGTGCAGGAAGTAGCCGATAGCGTCCACGAGAAATTTGAAAAACTGGTCGTGGAGATTATCGGAAGGATTTAGAGACAGAGTTTTTGACCTTGTCTTTCCTTGTCATTCAAATGAAATGCTATTCAGGAAACAGAACAGGCGTTTTGCGGTTGCGGCGCAAACTGTTACGAAAGCCGTTTTTTTCTAAAAACTTGCGGTTTTCTTTATGAACGGCAAGGATTCAAAAGTTTTGTTTTCCAGCATGCTGATTAAACGGCACGCGGTTCCAGTCGGATGATTAATCCCTTTTTCCCAGGCTTCTACAGTTTTGCTGGAAACTCCCATATAATCAGCGAAAAGAGATTGTGTCATTCCGACTGATGCTCTTATTTTTTTTATCTGTGCATTGTCGTATTTTTTTACAGGCTGGATTTCATAAGAAGTTTTTCTGCCTTTTAAAGTTCCGCGTTCAATTTCAATCGCTTCGTTTAATCCTGTCATAAGTTCATTGAAAAATTCGCTCATTTCATTTCCTCCTGTTTTTTCTCTGCTTCCGTCTTTAATATTTTTATCGCTTTCTTTACCGCATTTTTCTCAGAATCGCTGAGATTCTGCTTTTCATTCTTTGAAAACACTTGAATCAGATAGTTCTTTTCAAGTGCCGCAAAATCCACATAACAGACTCTTGCGCTTCCGCTTTTTCCTCTTCTGTCGAAAGCATATCTGATTTTCCTAAGTCCGCCTGTTCCTGTCATTATGTCTCCGGCTTCGGGATTTTTAAGAAGAAACTCTTGAAGTTCCGCCAAGTCTTCTTCTGAAAAGCCAAGGGAAAACCATTTTTTTGTGAATGACGGAGTTTCTATAAATTCTCTTTTCATCTGATTTCGCCTGAACCTGTTTAAATATACCCTATAAAATAGGGAATTGTCAAATTTTCCTCAAATGCCGAGTTTTATTTTTTCTCTTCGGAGTGCAAACAATTTTCCCCTCGGATTTAAAATCCGTGCTACAATTGGTTATGACGGTTTTCCGAATCAGACTTGCTCAAAAATCGTTTGCCAGAAAACATTGAAACTGTTTGAAATACCCGGGAAATCGCCAGGACTGTTCTGTCTGACATTTTCAGATTCAGGGCAGGCTCATTAAAATCCGGGAGATTTGAAATTATGGAAAAGAATTTTTACAGAAGCCATGAAAACCGCGGAACACGCGCAATCTTATTTGCCCTTGCGTTTGCTTTCGTCTTTGCTTCATTCGTTCCGCCTGCGTTCGCCCAGGAAACAGCGAAGAAAATCGATGTTGTCTTTATGCACGACGTTCATTCGTTCATCGATGCCGCTCCAAAAGTAAAGACTTTGATTGACGAGAAAAAATCCTTGAATCCGGAAATCCTGGTTCTTGACGCGGGCGATTTTTCAATGGGAACTTTGTACCAGACGATTTTCACGACGCACGCTTCGGAGCTCAGGATTCTGGGAAAACTCGGGGTTGTCGCGACGACTTTAGGAAACCACGAGTTTGACTTCGGCGCGGAAGGACTTTCAAAAATGCTTGTCGCGGCGAAAAACTCTGAAACCCGAGGAGAAGCGGTTCCTCAGATGCTTTTGTGCAACGCAAGATGGGAAACCGACAACGATTACACGCGGACAATAAAAAAAGCGATGGATTTTTACGGCGAAAAAGATTATATGATGATTGAAAAAGACGGCGTGAAAATCGCGGTAATCGGAGTTTTCGGAAAAGACGCTTTGAGATGCGCTCCGACTTGTGAAATCGCCTTTGATGAGATAACAGACGCGGTCCGAAGAACTGTTGACCATATAAAAGCGAACGAGAACGCCGACATGATTGTCTGCATCTCGCACAGCGGAACAAACAGAAATCCTTCAAAATCCGAAGACGAGCTTCTGGCAAAAGCGGTCCCGGAGCTCGACCTGATTATAAGCGGACACACTCACACGGTTCTGGAAACGCCGATAATCCAAGGAGAAACAACAATCGCGTCCTGCGGAGCTTACAACGCTTATCTTGGAACTTTAAGCCTTTCCCGGAAAGAAAACGGACGATGGAATCTTTCTGAATACGAACTTGTCGATTTGAGCGACGAAAACATTCCGGAAGACGCGGAAATCAAATCGATTCTCGCTTCTTACGCGCCTTTAATCGACAGCGAATATCTTTCGCAGTTCGGGCTTTCAAGCCGCGAAGTCATCGCGCGCACGGAAAAAGACATCGATGTCCATCACGAAGTCGGCTATCTTATGGCGGAAGCGATGTTCAATGTCGCGGAAAAAGCCGGCGTTCCTGTTGATTTCGCGACAGTTCCCAGCGGAGTCATACGCGGAACTTACAAAGCAGGCGACATAACTGTCTCAGATATTTTTGATTCGTATTCGCTCGGAATCGGGCCTGACGAGATTTCCGGCTATCCTTTGATTGCGGTTTATCTTACAGGAAAAGAGATTAAAAATGTCTGCGAAATCGACGCGACGCTTTCTCCGATTGAAGACACAGTGCGTCTTTTTATGAAAGGCGTTTCCTACGACTACAATCCAAAACGGCTGATTCTGGACAAAGTGACAGATGTCTACAAAGTCCTTGACGACGGAACAAAAGAGAAAATCGACGAGCAAAAACTTTACTGTGCCGTGACAGATATTTACACAGGAATGATGCTCGCTTCGGTTCTTGACATGACAAAGGGAATCCTTGCGGTTGTTCCGAAAAACGCTGACGGAACTGTTGTCCAGGATTTCAACGAGAAGATAATCTACAGGGAAAACGGAACAGAACTGAAAGGCTGGATCGCAATCGCCGAAGGACTTTCCGAAATGAAAGAAATCGGCGATTATTCCGGCTACGAAGCGTTTTATGTTGCGGAAAAGAAAAGCGCAAATCCGTTCAGGATTTTCCGCTCGCCGTCAAAGTTCGCTTCGATTGTATACATCGCAGCTCTGATTCTTGTTCTTGTGATTGCAGGAATAATCGTGCTTTGCGTGCTTCTTAAAAAACAGAAAAAGGACAGAAAAACCGGAAACTAGAATAAACCCATGCTCAACACAACATTAGTCTACATCGAAAAAGATTCAAAATATCTTATGCTTCACCGGACAAAAAAGCCGAACGACTTGAACCGCGACAAATGGATTGGAATCGGCGGAAAGTTTGAGGAGAACGAAAGCCCTGAAGAATGTGCGGCGCGCGAAGTGAAAGAGGAAACAGGGCTTTCGCTCAAAAGCCTTGAGTTCCGCGGAATTGTGACTTTTGTAAGCGACACTTCGAACTGCGAATATATGCATATTTTCTGGACAGACGATTTTTCGGGAACTGCTTTTGGACGCGACGGCTGCGTCGAAGGCGAGCTTGAATGGATTGAAAAGTCAAAGATGAACGAGATTCCGCACTGGAAAGGCGACGAGATTTTCCTGAATCTTCTTGAAATGAAAGTCCCGTTTTTTTCGCTGAAACTTGTCTACGAAAAAGGCGAGCTTCTGGAAGCGGTTCTGAACGGAAAAAAACTCGACCTGAAAAAAATATGAGCGAAAATTGAGCGAAAACTGAAAAAAGCCGAACGAACTGAACTTTCTGCCGCAAAAGCCGCAAATTTGACAGTCTGTACAGCAAACGCTTCCCGGATTTTCAGGACAGAAAGGTTTCGTAAGCGAGTTATAAAACTTAAAAATTGCAGAAAATACTTGTTTGGTGATGGTTTCGATGAACTCAACCACCGCAATTTTTTACGAGCGCGGAAGTCGTTTTTCATAATCGGGTTCTCATTCATAAGACTCGACATTTGGAGTTTTATCCTACAAGATGTTCCGTTCTTGTCGTCTGCGGAATGTTTGCGAACGCGTAGTTGTAAAGAATCTCGGCGACATTCCGCAAAGGCTTTCTTATCCTTAATCCGTTAGCGTAAGCAAAATCAAGCGAGCTTTTTGTCGCTTCAGGATTCCAAAGCCGGACATCCGCAAGGTCAACAAAGCAGCAGTTTTCAGATTCAGCGATTGCCTTGATATGCCTGTTCATCTCGTTTGTCAGCTTGTCGCCTTCAGGATTCGCGGCGGAGACAACTGCAATCCGGATTTTCCTGTCCGATTTCTTGATTTCCTCGATAAGATTCAGATACAAGGCGTCGAAAGTCTTTGAGTTTGTTCCGAAAACCGCCGCACGGAACTTTTCCTGATTTTTCAAGCCACGAGCAAGGTTTTTACACTGAAAAATTCAAAGTGCAGAAAAACGCGCTCAAGGAAAACCAGGTTTTTGACCAGAAAAGCATCGACAGGCTTCTTTCAAATTCCGGGCTTTCGGAAAACAAAAATTATCCGAAAGGAATCCAGAAAGCGACATTGAAACGCTTTTCCGAATATTTCAATGAGAATTCCGGCTGGAACAGCGCAGACACGATTTCGGAAAGGCTTTCTGTTTCAATTGTGACCGCCCGCCATTATCTGAACTATCTTGCAAGACAGAACCAGATTGAAGAAGACGTGAACTACGACACAGGCGGACGGCCTTGCATGCTTTACAGACGGATTTTGCCGAATCCTGAAACGCCTTGAATCCGCTTGCGGATTTTAATTGTAATCCGCGAAATTTGCGAAATAATTGTTCTGCGTAAGCGTCAGATTTGAAGACGAAAGCGTGATTCCGTCAGGAAGGCTTACATTCACAGAAATGCTTGCATTTTCTTCCGCAGAAAACTCATAAGTGAAATCCATTGTTTTTCCTGCTACAGTTTCATCGAGCATTTTCTCTAATGTTTCGCTTTTCTCGTAATTTGAAGCCATAAATTCTGCTACGATTTTTTGAAGTTCGCTTGTTTGTGACACAAGCCCGGAAATCTGCGATGTGACGGAACTTGTGAAATTTGCGACACCTTTGTCATAGTCAAACGAACTGTTTTCAGGATTATAAGTCGCAAAGACAGGATAAAGATAAACGATTGCAGAACCTTTCGATTCGCTTTCAGATTTGTATTCAGGGATTCCTGCGTAAAGGCTGCCTTCAGAAACCAGTGTAAGAGGGCAAAGATGATTTCTGTCGTTCAGGCAGAATGTCGCCGATGTCTCTGAATCAGAATAAAACGCATAGACATTTCCCAAATCAGAGATTTTCTTCATTTTCAAGGAAAGTCCGTCTGTTCCAGAAATCTCGTAGCTGAAATCAGTCGTGCTTTTGTAAAGCGTTTCTATGTATTCGGAATAAAGCTTTTCCTGCTCCTGGATATACGATTCTGTTTTCGCGACGACTGTGTTTTTGACTGCGGAAGGCAAATCCGGATTTGTCTGCTGGAAAACGGAATAAATGCTCTCGTCAGAAACAGAGGAAACCAGCGCTTTTTCCGCGTTTTCAATCTGAGCTCTCAAAAAATCCTGGTAAGCCGTCTGTCCGTAGTTTTTTCCGTCTTTGACGCGTTCTTTAAGCTGAAGATGGACAGTCTTGTTTTCCGAGTCAAAACTGTACGCAAAATAACTAAGCGGATTTGAAACGCCGCCTGAACTCGTCGGTTCTCGCGATGAACGGTAAACGTTTCCCGAGCCAGAAGCCGATTTTTCCGCAAGAAGTGCAGTTCCGTCGTCATTGAATCTGATTTCCGTTCCGCTTCCGATTTCCGCAGTGCGGCCGGAAACTTCGTTTTCTCCTTTTGACTCAGGAAGATTTGTCTTTTCTTCATCGACGGAATTTCCCGGCTCGTTCTGGCAGGAATAAAAAACCATTGCGAACAAAGCAAGAAGCCCGAACGCGAACGCGCACAGCCTGAAAGATTTTCTTGATTTCATCATTTTGTTGTTCTCCTTTGGAAACTGAATAAATGCAAAACCCGCTCCGAACAACACGCTCCGACACGCTGGAAATATTATAACATCGTTTTTTCAGAAAGTAAATACGGAAATTTGTTGTTGCAAAGATGATGTCTATCGGTTTCCGGCGAAAAAACATAATCAACCATTAAACGCTTAATTATATTTTTATAAAATTCAATAATAGGACTTATTACTATTTACAAAACAAACTTACTGTGCTATCATTCAGTCATTGAGAATCAAAATGCGAACAAATAAAAAGCCAGTCGAAAACTGAAGTTTTCTCTTGGCTTTTTATAGGAGAACACGATGACGACAAATCGAAATTCTGCTCAGCGCTCTTTGATATTATCGATAATGGACGGGAACAAATCCCATCCGACTGCTGATGAAATTTATGATTCAGCAAGAAAACTTGATCCGCACATAAGCCGCGGAACTGTCTACAGAAACCTGAATCTTCTGGTTCTGAACAGAAAGATTCTCAGGATAAAAGTTCCCGACGGCGCAGATCATTTTGACAGCGAAATGTTTCAGCATTATCATTTTTATTGTAGAAACTGCGGCAAAGTCATGGATATTCTGGGCTTTGATTCTACAGAAATCCAAAATGCGGAATCAAAATTGGCTCAGGCAGGCTGCGGTTCTGTTTCGCACAGCCTTGTGTTCAGCGGAATCTGCCCTGACTGTTCATAAAAAACCGTTTTGAAAATCTTTTGGCGGATTTTCAGAAAACGGAAGGAGTAATGTTAATCATGGAGATTAAATTTTACAGATGCGCGAAATGCGGAAAACAGGTCGCGATGCTCAAAGGCTCGCCTTGCGACACAATCTGCTGCGGAGAAGCGATGGCGGAACTCAAGGCGAACACTACAGAGGCGGCGGTTGAAAAGCACATTCCTGTGGTTTCTGTAAACGGAAGCAAAGTTGATGTTCAGGTCGGTTCTGTGATTCATCCGATGGAAGAAAAGCATTTCATCGAATGGATTGCGCTTGAAACCAGAAACTCAAACCAGCTTGAATTCCTTGAGGCAGGAAAAGAGCCTAAGGCAAGTTTTGCGCTTTCGGACGGAGACGAAGTTGTAAGAGCCTACGCGTTCTGCAATCTTCACGGACTTTGGGCGGACAAATAATTTCCGCAAAAAAGCGAATCAGAGTTTAGGACAAAATTATGGACAACAAAGCATTTTACAATCTTTCTTATGGAGTTTTTCTCCTGGGAGCCAAGAAAGATGACAAACTGAACGCTTGCATAACAAACACTTGCATTCAGATTGCTTCTGAACCGACGAGAATCGCGATTTCGGTTTTAAATAAAAATTTTACCTGCGACTTGATAAAACAGACTGGAAAATTCAGCCTGTCGGTGCTGGACAAAACCTGTGATTTTGGGCTTATCAAGCGGTTCGGCTATCAGAGCGGAAGAGACACGGACAAGTTCGACGGATTTGAATACAAGACAGACGGAAACGGATGCCCGTATATTCTGAATCACGCCTGTTCGGTCTTCAGATGCAAAGTCGTGACAAAAGCGGATTTCGGAACTCACACGCTTTTTATAGCGACGATTGAAGACGCTGAAGTTGTGAGCACAAACGCGCCGCTGACTTACGCTGATTACCAGAACAATTTAAAACCGAAAACAAAAGTGGAGAGCGCAAGAAAAATTATCGGCTGGAGATGCAAAATCTGCGGTTTTGAATACATGGAGCCGGAACTGCCAGACGATTACATCTGTCCTTTGTGCGGACATCCGAAAGATGATTTTGAGCCGATCTACGAATCAGAATCCGCCGAAGAAAATGCGAAAAGCATGGCGGAAAGCACAACAAAACCAAGTGAAACATCAAGCGAGGAACACAAAATGAACAAATACGCGGGAACAAAAACAGAGAAAAATTTGCAGACTGCATTTGCAGGCGAAAGCCAGGCGAGAAACAAGTACACTTATTTCGCTTCGGTCGCAAAAAAAGAAGGATTTGAACAGATTGCGGCGATTTTTCAGAAAACTGCTGACAATGAAAAAGAGCACGCAAAAATGTGGTTCAAGGAACTTGACGGAATCGGCGACACAAAAGCGAACCTTGCGGCTGCCGCTGACGGCGAAAACTACGAATGGACAGATATGTACGCGGAATTCGCAAAAGTCGCCGAGGAGGAAGGATTTACAGAACTTGCGGCTAAATTCACTGCTGTAGGAGCGATTGAAAAGCACCACGAGGAACGTTACCGCGCTCTTTTAAAGAACGTGGAAATGAACGAAGTCTTCGAGAAGAGTTCTGTGAAAGTCTGGGAATGCCGAAACTGCGGACACATCGTTGTCGGAACAAAAGCGCCGGAAGTCTGCCCGGTCTGCGCGCATCCTAAGAGTTTCTTTGAAATCAGCGAAGCGAATTACTAGCTTTCAATAAAGCGTTTCGCCTAGAAGCCGGGCGGCAAGACTTACTGCAAGGATTGCCGTCTGGTTTCTTACATCCAGAATCGGATTGACTTCAACGATTTCTGCGGATTTCACTTTTCCTGTCATCGAAATCTCTTCCATAAGCAGAAGCGCCTCGCGGTTTGTAAGTCCGCCGGGAAGAGGAATGCCAGTTCCAGGCGCGAACATCGGGTCCAGAACGTCCATATCAAAGCTCACGTGAAAAACATCTGCGTGTGTAAGCAAAAAAAGTTTCACTTTCTTCAATATTTCCGGAAATCCCTGCCTGTCAATGTCGCTCATCGTATAGACAGTAACTCCTGCTTCTTTCATCAGTTTTTTTTCGCCGGAATCCAAATCACGGCAGCCGACAAAACATATATTTTTGGGGTCGACTTTCTGCCCTTCAAAATAAAGGTTTGTAAGTTCAGGAAGCCCGATTCCAGCGGAGGCGGCAAGACATTCTCCGTGGATATTTCCAGTCGGACTTGTCTCCGGGCTGTTGAAATCTCCGTGCGCGTCGATGTAAAGAACTCCGAGTTTCTGTCCGCGTTTTTTCGCCGCAGCCGACATTCCCGCGATTGTTCCCAAAGCGATAGAATGGTCGCCTCCGATTGCAAGCGGAAATTCGTCTTTTGAAGAAATCTCTTCGACGCGTTCTGCAAGTTTTGTGCAGGCGTTTGCAATCGGCTCAAGATATTTTGCCTTTGGATTTCCCATGTTCTCGTATTCCTGGGCTTTAGGCTGAAAAATATCTGTGTGTTCAAAAGTCTTGTGGTTCAGGGATTCAAGCCTTTCTTTGATTCCTGCAAGCCGGATTGCGGAAGGCCCCATATCAGAACCGTGTCGGCTCGCCCCAAAATCAAGCGGCATTTCTAAAATGTGTACGTTCATAGGCTAATTATAATTCGGAAACGGATTTCAGTCATTCAGAATAAACTTTATCTTCAGCAAAAGCCCGGAAATCCTTAGGAAATCGCTTTGTTCTAAAATCCGCGCGTTTCTTTTTTGTAGACGAAGGCGAAATATATTGTCTCGAAAACTGCGGTTGCCGCCCAGCTGAACGGATACAGAAGGAAAAGGCTTTCAACTGTCCTGAAATGCGCGAAAACTGTGTAAACCCAGACGATTCTTAAAACGCACGAGCCTAGAAAAACCATAAGCGACGGAACAAGCGTTTTTCCAAGCCCGCGGTTCGCCGCGATTGTCGCGTCCATAAACGCGGAGATTCCGAAGCTGAATGTCATTATCCTGAATTTCTGCATCGCGTAGTCAACGACGATTTTATCTTTTGTAAAGAGCGAAAGAAATTCGTGTCCGAACACATACAAAACGATTCCGAGCGAAAATCCTATGACGCACGAATAGGCGAGTGTGATCAGATAGGATTTCAGGATTCTGTCTTTCTTTCCGGCTCCGTAGTTCTGTCCGATAAAAGTCGCGCCTGCCGTGTAAAAAGCCGCCATTATGTTGTAGACAAGATTGTCGCCGTTCATTGTGGCGGCGTTTCCTGCGACCATTTCCGCGTCAAATGAATTTACGGCGGCGGCAATAAACATATTCGCCACAGCAAAAACAGAATTCTGAAGTCCGGCAGGAACTCCGATTTTCAGAATCTGGTAGATTTTATATTTATTGACAGATTTGAACGGATTTTTTCCGAATCTGATTCTGAATCCGGCCCTTTTTTTGCAGGTTCTGGCTGATTCTCTCGCTGATTCAAGGCTTCCGGCGGAATCAAAAGAATCTTCCGAATCCTTAAATCCGCCTGAATCCAAAGTTTTCACGAGCTTTAATAGTGTCAGGACACACGAAATGTACTGGGCCGCGACTGTCGCGATTCCGACTCCCGCGACGCTCATCTTGAAAACAATCACAAGAACGCAGTCAAGAATTATGTTCACCGCGCCGGCGGCAGCAAGATAAAACATCGGAGAACGGGTGTCGCCGTAAGCGCTCAGAACTCCGTTTCCGAAATAATAAAGCGACATCGCAGGCATCGAAAGCATATAAATCCGAAAGTAGAGAAGCGCGTCGTCAAAAAGCTCAGGCTTTGTGTCAAGAAGTTTTAGCACAGACGGAGCGGAAATCCAGGCGAACGCGAAAATCAGAAATCCTGCGGCAAGACAAGAGACAAACGAAGCGCGGACAGTTTCCGCGACATCTTTTGAGTCTTTTTTTCCTATGCTGAACGCGACAAGAACATTCACTCCGCCGCCAAGCCCGATTAAAAGCCCTGAGCAGAAAAAAATCATCTGTCCTGTAGAGCCGACCGAACCGAGCGGAAGAGAACCTGCGAACCGTCCGACAACTGCGGAATCCGCCATATTGAAAAGAATCTGAAGCAGATTTGTGAAAACCAGAGGAACGCTGAACGCAAATATTTTTTTCCAGAGCGAGCCTTCTGTCATGTCGATTTCTTTTGTTTTCATGTCTTTCTCGTCTTTTCCACGTTTCTCACGTTTCAGGAAAAAGATTTCAGGGAGAAAGTATAACGATTTCAATGCAAAACCCGCAATACAAAAAAAAATTGACATCTGCGTTTTTTATCATTATTTTTTTAAAATCAAAATTCGGAAAAGAGTTTGTCGCCTTGTGCAGACCTTGCAAAAAACGCGTTTTTTTAAACCGTCTCATTGCATTAAGAAAAGGTTCAAGCAATAATGGAAGCGCAATGCAATGTTGCGTTTCAAAACTTTTTATGGGAGACATAAATTGAGCGTAATAACTCTTTCCGATTTAAAAAAATCCTATCCGCTCGGAAAACAGGAAGTCGAAGCGGTCAAAGGAGTTTCGTTTAAAGTTGAAAAAGGCGAGTTCGCCGCGATTTCCGGACCTTCCGGCTCTGGGAAATCCACAATCCTGAACATGATTGGACTTATCGACATTCCGACAGGCGGCTCGATAAATATAAACGGAACTGATGTCTACGAAGGAATAAATCTTGCCGAAAACCAGATCCGTGACGCGCGCTGGGCAAACGCGGACGACGCGAAAAGCCGGAAAAAATACAGGAAAACTCTTCCTAAAAAACTCGACAAAAGAATAACTTCGCTCCGCCGTTCGCAGATTGGTTTTATTTTCCAGACATTCAATCTGATTCCGATTCTGAACGTGTACGAAAACATCGAATTTCCGCTTCTTCTTGAATCAAAAGACAAGAATTCAAAATCTCCTGTAGATGATTTTTCAAAGGCGCAAAAGGCCGAATGGATAAACTATCTGATTGAAAAAGTCGGGCTTACAGAATGGAAAAAACACAAGGCGACCGAACTTTCCGGCGGACAAAGGCAGCGTGTCGCAATCGCGCGCGCTCTTGTAACAAAAGCGCCTGTGATTTTAGCCGACGAGCCGACCGCAAATCTGGATTCAAAGAATTCTGAACAGATTCTTTCTCTTATGAAATCCCTGAACAAGGACGAAGAGCTTCAGACAACATTCATTTTTTCAACTCACGACTCAAGAATCGTTGAGATGTGCGACCATGTTGTCCATCTTCTTGACGGAAAAATCGTGGACGACGAACATAAAGCCGGAAGCGACATTTACGGTTCGGAGGTGAAATAATGCAGACAATATTTCGTCTGGCACTGAAAAACCTTAAGGAACACAAATCCAAGACTTTGATTATCGCGCTTTTTTTTGTGTTCGGAATCGCTATTGTCGTGCTTGGAAACAGTTTTCTTGAAAGCGTGAACCGCGGACTTGAAAAGGATTTCCGCGAGAATTACACAGGCGACATCGTGTTTTCCGCTGTTCCCGAAAAAGGAACCACAATCGACATTTTTGAAGTGAACACGACAAACATCGACGGAACGATTTCCCAGATTCCGGCTCTTCCAGAACTTGATAAAGTGCAGAAAATCGTCGAAAGCAAAGACGAAGTGAAAAGCTTTACAAAGCAGATTTCCGCTCAGGTCCTGATTGCAAAGGACGAGGAGATTGATATGGTTTCTCTGCTTGAAAAAGACGACCTGGGAATAATGGATTTGCCTGTCGCGATGCTTTTTGCAGGCGAAAATCCTTCGTACTGGGAAACATTTTCCAAAATCAGAATAACAGAAGGGCAAATTCCTTCATCTTTGAACGAAGTTCTTCTTGAACAGCGCGCAAAACGGAACTACGAAAAAACTTACGGCGAAGAGCTGAAAATCGGAAGCAAGATTCTTTTTATGGGAATGAATTCCAAAGGAATAATCCGCGAATGTGTCGTTTCGGGATTTTTTGTTCCGCCGGATGAAAACACAGCGATGTTCCAGATTGTATATTCAACTCCGGAATTCGCGAGGTCTTTCGCTGACTTGACTTACGCTTCGGCATTCAAGGAAGAGATTCCAGGCGAACTTGACTTTTCGATTTCTTCAATGGACGAGGACGACTTGTTCGGAGACGCTTTTGACGAGGATTTTTCTTTCGCGGATTCAGGATTTGATTCACTCTCGTTTTCAGAAGAATCCTTGAATCAGGACAAAGACTGGAACAATATTCTGGGCGACACAAGCCTTCGCGACGCGCTGAACAGGACTGACGACGGAGCGTGGAATTTCATTCTGCTGAAACTGAAAAATCCGTCTTCCGTAAAGAGAATGATTCAGGAATTCCAGAACGATTTGAAAGAGCAGGGAATTGAAAATGTTCAGGTGATGAACTGGAAGCAGGCGGCGTTCTCTTATTCTATGACAGTCGAAGGAATCGGAATAATTTTCAATATCCTTATAATCATTCTTGCTGTCGTGGTTTTCATAATCATCATGAACACGATGACAGTTTCTGTGATTGAAAGAACAGGCGAAATCGGAACAATGCGCGCGATCGGAGCGGAGAAGAAATTTATCCGCAGAATGTTCTTCGCGGAATCAGTGGTTCTCACATTTTTCTCGTCTCTTGCCGGAATCGCACTCGCGTTCATAATAATCGCGGTTTTCAACTCGCTGAACATAACTTTGACAAACGAAATCGCGAAAATGATTTTAGGCGGCGGACTTCTGCATTTTTCTCCGACAGTCTCAATAATAATTTCAGTTCTTGTGATTGCAGTTCTTGGAAGCATCATAAGCAATCTTTATCCTGTGTCTTCTGCGCTGAAAATCACTCCGCTGAAGGCTCTTTCAAAAGGAAGCGACTAAGGAAACGACAGATGAAAAAACTTTTGAATTTTTCTTTAAGAAATCTTACCCGGCAGAAACGGCGGAACGCTATTCTTGCGATTGCAATCGCGTTCGGATTTTTCGTCGTGACTTTAATCGACGGGCTTACTTCGGGAATGGTCGGAAACCTTGAGAACCAGATAACGCATATGACTGGCGGCTCTGTGGCTCTCTGCGGATTTGAAAAAACTCCTTCGGAAGAAGAGGGCGGAAAGGAAACGCTTTCCCAGATAATCCGCGACAAGGATTATATCCAGAATCTTGTGGACGGCCTGAAAATCGACTGCGAATATTATTCACACTACACAAGAACAAACGGACAATTGATTTTTGAAGGGAAAAAATCGCTTCTTCAGCTTTACGGCTACGACCTTGAGGAATCTCATTTTGCCGAAAACATCCAGATTCTTGAAGGAAGCAGAGAAAACCTGAACGAGCCGAACATTCTGATTATAAGCGACAAGACCGCGGAGTCGATGAATCTTGAAATCGGCGATGATGTCCTGATTTCCGCGGCGACAATTTACGGACAGTTCAATGTTGAGGATTTCAGGGTAGGAGCGATAATAAAGTCGAATTCGTTTTTGAACGGAATGATTGCTTACGCTGACATAAATTCTGTCAACCGGCTTGTCGATATGCCTGAACATGGATTTTCCCATTTCACGATTTTCCTGAAAAACAAGAGCCATCAGGGAAGAATTGCCCAGGAACTGGAAGACAGAATTCGGCTCGACGGAAAAAATGTCACAAGCATCGCCGACGCAAAAAAGACAAACCCGAACAATATCTCCCGCGGGCTTGTAAAACAGGTCAACAACAAGGAATATCAATGGGAAGGAACAAAATATTATGTTTCGTGCCTGAATTACGAAGTTCCTGCGATGAAAACCGTTCTTTCCGTTGTCCACACGATAAGCACTGTGATTCTGGTTGTGATTCTTCTGATTGTCATGGTCGGAGTTTCAAACACATACAGAATGATTCTGTACGAACGGATACGCGAAATCGGAACAATGCGCGCTTTGGGAATGAGCGAAAAAGACACAAGAAAAACTTTCACTTCGGAAGCGGTCGCCTTGTGCCTTATCGGAGCGGTCGCCGGATTCTTGTTTTCGCTTGTCGTGATGCTTATTGTCCATCTGGTTCCGATTTCAAACGAGGCGATTTCGTTTTTCCTTAAAGACGGACATTTTACTTTCAGAATCTCGGCGGTTTCTGTAGCACTTCAGTATCTGATTCTGATTGCGCTTACAAGCCTTGCTGTCAGAGATTCAGCGAAAAAAGCGGCTTTGATGAGCCCTGCGGAAGCGTTGCGGACAGTAAAATGATGAAAGACCAAACGCCGGGTTTCGCTTCCACTTCAACGATTTTATTGTTCGTGTAATAAAACCCGGCGTTTGGGCTGGTGAATAATAAATTATTAAATCATAGGAGAAAACCATTATGGGAACAAAAACAACGGATAGATTCGGGAGAGGATTAATAAGCAAAGCAAAAAAAGCAGGTTTTCCGCGCGGAATGTTTTTGACGCTCCTGCTGATTGTTGTCTCATCTCAGGGAATTTTTTCCCAAGCCGCGAACGCGTCCGACAACGACATAGAAAGAGCGTACAAAATAATGGAAGAAGCGGAGGATATCCTTGCGTACAAAGGCGATTATTCCGCGACTGTCTCGCTTGTGATTGAAAAACCGAACAAGCCCAAAGAAAACCTTCAGTACAAAATATTCCAGCGTGTCGAAAAAGACTTGATGACAATCGTGCAGCTTTTTCCGGAAGCGGACAAGGGAATCGGTTATCTGCGCGACGGCGAGAACATCTGGGCTTATGATCCGATAAGCCGGAAATTCTCGCATTCTTCGCTTAAAGAAGCATTGGGCGATTCAGATGTGAAGCTTGACGATGTTGACAAGGGAAAAGAGAAGTGGAGAACAAACTACAATGTCGAGTCAATCGAAGACGCGACGCTCGGAAAATTCGCTGTTTACAAAATCGCGCTTTCGGCAAAGACAAACGAGCCTTCCTACGCAAAATCGACTTATTACATAAGAAAAGACATTCCTCTTTGCCTTAAACAGGAAGATTTTTCAAGTTCGGGGCGTCTTATGCGCACAATCCTGATTCCAAAATACTCAAAGCTTCCGAGCGGATATGTCGGAATCCAGACAATTCTGCGCGATGAGCTGAACAAGGGCGAAAACACTCAGCAGATTATAAGCGATCTGGTATTGAATCCTCTTCCGGATTATATTTTCACAAAATCTTATCTTGAAGGTTTGAACTAACTGAAAGCGGAAACTTGAAGGAAAAAACAATGAAAAAACACAGATTAAATCCACATTCGTTCGGAATTCTTTTTGCTTTTATTTTGCTTGTATGTTTTTCAGGAGGAAATCAGATTTTCGCGCAGACTTCCGATTCTTCCGATTTGTCTGACTTTTCTGACGATGCGCTTTTCGGCGGTTCTGGAATTTCCGGGGACGATGATTTTTTCAGCGATGATTCTGTTGTCGCGATAGAAGAAACGCAGACAGGAATGTTTTCAGACGAAGTGAACCGCGGAGAAATCTTTGAGACAGGAAGCATAAAAATCGGCGGAACTTTCACGACTTCAATCGACATAAAAGCGCCTCTTTATTCTGACAACGACAAGACTTTCGGGGAACGCCTTGCGGCTTCAACTTTAGAGCCAAAAGCCGAAGCCTTGATTTATCTTGACGCGCGTCCGACAAAAATTCTCCGTATGTATACAAAATTCGGGCTTGCGTATCCGTTCAAGAGTTCAGCCTTGTCACAAGCGAACACAATAAGACTTGGCGGAAGCGGAAGTGCAGGCGGAAGCGGCGGCTCAGAAAGTTTTTTCACAAATGTAAGCACAGATGTCACAGATTATCTTGTCCTGAAGGAACTTTTCACAGATTTTTCCGCCGCCGACAGAGCGTTTTTCAGGTTCGGAAAGCATACAGTGACTTGGGGAACAGGTTATTTTTTCAGTCCTGTCTCAGACATGATAAACACATCGATGATTGACCCTGAGGACACAGACAATCAGGTAGACGGAAGCCTGAATCTCAGAACTCAAGTTACATTTCCTGGAACGCAGAACTGTTTATGGTTCTACATAATTCCGTCTACCGATTTTCTGACTTCCGGGTCGACAGAATCTTATCTTAAAAAGACAGCATTCGCGCTAAAAGCGGATCTGGTTTTCGGAAGCTGGGAAATCGGAGCAGGCGGATATTACAGACACGAAGATTCCCCGAAAGCGATGCTGACAGCAAGCGGCTCGCTTTTCAGCCAGATAACTGTGTTCGCGGAAGGCGTCTGGCAGTACGGAACACAAAGCGAATGGTCAGCGGACAAATCCTATAAAAACAAGACAAGCGTTTTCTTCGCGACAGCAGGGGCAAGCTATTACTGGAAAACTCCGCAGATTATTCTTGCGGCGCAGTATTATTACGACGGATTCAATTCTGACGGATTTGATTTTATGTCTGCGGCTCAGAACGGAAATTATTCTGACATCACGCACAACTATTTCACAAAAGGGCATAACGCCGCGGCTTTGATTAATTTCGGGCGGATTTTCGGAACAGAAGATGTGACGGCAAATATTTTCGCGATGATAAACTTTGGAAAGGAAGAGCTGTCGGATTCGTTCGGCTCGATTTCTTCAAGTTCAGTCTCATCGTCGGCGTTTTTAAATGCGGGAACTTTCTCCGCAATGCTGAACTGGACTCCGTTCAAGAATTTCACAGTCGGAATCGGACCGTATCTGACTTTTGAAAACTGGGAGAAAGCGCCGACTGTCTACGCAAAACTTTCAGCGACCTTAGGCGGAGGAAAATTTTAGAAGGAAAATGGCATCAAGAAAACTTGTGGTCATTATGTGAAAGAATTGGTTGAAAACTGCCTTTGGTAGACAGAAGATACATTATAAAAAGCAAAGCGGAGCTGTCTTATTGACAATTTTATTGACCTGCGCAGGCTGGATTCCGGGAGTGATTGCCGCTATTATATTCAACAACAGATAAAAACAAACAGAAAATCGGAGGTTCATCCATATATGAAAAACATGGAAAACAAAAGATTCAAAGTCAGCGTGCTGGACATTGCAATTCTTGTTCTTGGCGCGGTTTATACAATCGGAATCGCGACTTTCTTCAAGCCTTGCGCTCCTAAAGACGACGGCTCGTGGATGCTCTGCCATTGGGCAGGAAATTCTGTGCTGGCCTTTTCAGTCGCGATTCTTGCGGTTTCGCTCGCGCGTTTTTTCATTCCGGATTCAAAGATAAGGCTCGGACTTTCCGCCGCTTTGATTCCTGTTTCTCTGCTTTCCGCTCTGATTCCGGGAATTTTTGTACGGCTTTGCATGAGCAATACAATGAGATGCCATACAGTCATGCGTCCGTCGGTGATAATAATTTCTGTTCTTCTGATTGTTTCCGCCGTGCTGGACATCGTTTTTGGACTTAAGTCCGCGAAAAAATCAGAAAACAGATAAATCCTAAAAAGACATAAGTTCTTAAGGTTCATTTTCGGAAACAGAATCAGTCGGAGGCGGCAATAACATCTGTGTAATACTTCGCGGAATCAGTTTTTATCATATTCAGAGCGTAGGCATCAAAACGCGACAAATCCTGTTCCGCAAATTTGTCAAGGCAGGAAGATTCTGTCTGTCCGTCGCCCTGAATGACCGTAAGATTTATGTTCATAAGCGGCGCGTAATAATATAATGCCGGAAGATAAGAGGACGAAAGAAAATTGTCCGAGGAATTGTATATTGTGAGAAGGACATTCTTTTCCGGAGCGTCAGTCTGCCTGATTCCCGAATCCCTCGCTCCGTTCGCATAATCTTTCCAGTTCTCGGAATTTATTCCTGCATTCAGAGCGAGCAAAGCCTTTGTCGATGAAAGATAATTTGTTTCGCTTGAAATCATGTTTCCGTATTTGTCCGGCTCGGAAATTCCTTTTCTGTGAACATCATCGCCGGAAAGCCCGTCAAGAAGATTTCTGATAACCTGAAGAGCCGCCGAAGCCTGAGCGTCGACATTCTGGGAAACCGTTCCCGTCAGCCTTCCCTCTTCTATCGCTTTAAGCGCGTCTTTTATCGTGTCGTAGCCGAAAATCGGAACTCCGGCAGGATAGTTTTCCGCTTCAAGGCAAGCCAAAGCCATTCCGTCGTTGTTTGAGACAACCATGTCTATTTTGTCTCCGAATTTCTCAATCCATTCTTCCATCGCGATTTTTGCGGCTTTTGCATTCCATGTTGAGCCGTCTTCGCCGCGCATTTCTCTTCCGTCAAGCTCCTGAACACGCAGAACTCTTCCGCCGACCGCAGCCGAGCCTTCCTTCGAAGAATCCGGCTCTGAGCTTCCGTTCCAGGTTCCTAAAACCCGTCTGATTCCTTCTGTCCTTGCCTTTGAATCGTTGTGCCCTACATCTCCGACGCACAAAACATATCCGACAATTCCATCGCCGTTCCTGTCAATCCTTGAAAAATTCTGGCTGGAAAGCCATTCGACAATAAGTCTGCCCTGCACCGCTCCGCCGCCGTGCGCATCAAATCCGACATAATAAGTCTTGTTGTTCCAGTTCATCGAATCCATGTCGATTTCGCCTGTCAAAGGGTCGGACGGCTGTCTGTTGAAAAACACAAGAGGCTTGTCTTTGTTCAAAACTGTTTTGTTTTTGTTTCCGGAATTTTCGTGGTTTCTGTTGCAGGCAAGAAATCCAGCCATCGCAGAAAAAGCAATCAGACACGCCGCAAATCTCGAAATCGTTCTGGAAGATGCTTTGAAAAACGCAGGGAAAAGTTTATTTTTTTTACTCATCAGTTATGCTCCAAAAAATCAGGCCGCTTTTGCAACCAATGAAAATATAAACCACGAATTTCCAAATGTCAAAAAGTTTTCTTCCAAAAGCCTGCAAAACTTTTGTCCGCTCATTGCAGAAGAGCCGAAAAATCAAGATAATCTGAAAAGACATCGGCTTTACGCTGACAATGGCAGTGAATGGCATCGAATCAGAAAAAAGATTCCATAATGTCTGCAATTTTATGCAGACAAAACAACGACAAAAACAAAAGAGGCTTTTTTATGGATATGCAGATGAATTTTTTAAGGAAAATCCCGAATCCGCAGGAACTGAAGGAACAGTTTCCGCTTCCTGAAAAAATTTCCAAAATCAAAGAAGAACGCGATTCGGTCATAAAAAATATTTTTGAAGGAAATGACAAACGGCTTCTTCTTATAATCGGACCTTGTTCCGCTGACAGAGAAGATGCTGTCTTGGATTACATGAACCGGCTTGTGAAAGTCCAGGAAAAAGTGAAAGACAAGATTTTCATGATTCCGCGAGTTTATACAAACAAACCAAGAACAAAAGGCGTTGGCTACAAAGGAATGTTGCATCAGCCAAATCCAAACGGCGAAGAAGATATGCTTAAAGGAATCATTGCAATCCGCGAACTTCACACGCACGTTGTAACTGAAACTGGATTTACCTGCGCGGAAGAAATGCTTTATCCGGAAAACCACCGTTATCTTTCGGATTTGCTTTCGTATGTCGCAGTTGGTGCGCGTTCTGTTGAAGACCAGCAGCACAGAATCGTTGCAAGCGGAGTTGGAATTCCTAGCGGAATGAAAAATCCAACTTCGGGCGACATTTCAATCATGATGAATTCGATTTCAGCGGCGCAAAGCAAACAGAAATTTCTTTATCGCGGCTGGGAAGTTACAACAGAAGGAAATCCCCTAGCCCACGCGATTTTGCGCGGTTACGTTGATGCATTTGGACGAACTCACGCAAATTATCATTACGAAGATTTAAAAAATCTTATCGACTGTTACGAAAAAGACAAAAACCTGAAAAATCCTGCTGTCATTGTTGATTGCAACCATGCAAATTCCGGAAAAAAATATCTTGAACAAATACGAATCGCAAAAGATGTTCTTCACAGCTGCCGCGAATCAAGCGAAATCAAGAAAATCGTGAAAGGCTTGATGATTGAAAGTTATCTTTTGGACGGAAACCAGAATGTCAGCGGCACAGAATACGGAAAATCAATCACAGATCCATGCTTAGGCTGGGAAAAGACAGAAAAACTTATCTACGAGATTGCAGAGATTTTGTGATTCATTTTTCTCAAACTAGTCCGCGATTGTGGCAAGCAGTTCTGTTTTTTTTTACGCTCATCTGTGATATAATCAAAAATTATGGGAAATCCAAAGAACACTTCGCTGGGAAAAGCGCGGAACAACAAGGAAGATGAATTTTACACGCAGATTTCGGACATTGAAAAAGAGCTTTCGCATTACAAAAATCATTTCAAAGGAAAGACGATTTTGTGCAACTGCGATGACCCGCGCGTTTCCAACTTTTTTAAGTATTTTGCGCTGAATTTCAACGAGTTTGGACTGAAGAAAATAATCACGACTTGCTATAAAAATCAGGATGTTGATTTATTTACTCAAAATGATTGCGAAAAAGCAGTTTACATTGAATACGAAGGAAATCCGAACGATCCTACAAGCACGGATTTTTCCACAATTCAAGTAAAAGAGCTTAAAGGTGACGGCGACTTTAGAAGTGCGGAATGTACTGAACTTTTAAAGCAAGCGGACATTGTTGTTACGAATCCGCCATTTTCGCTTTTTCGTGAATATGTTGCACAACTTATGGAATATGACAAAAAGTTTATAATTATTGGAAATCAGAATGCGATAACCTACAAAGAAATTTTTAGATTGCTTAAAGAAAATAAAATCTGGATTGGATATAAGTTTGGTGATATGTCTTTTAAAGTTCCAAAATATTATGAGCCCAGAAAAACACGATATTGGGAAGACGAAACAGGTCAAAAGTGGCGGAGCATGGGAAATGTCTGTTGGTACACAAATCTTGATATTGCAAAACGCCACGAAGATTTAGTTTTGTACAAAATATATTCTCCAGAGGAATTTCCAAACTATGACAACTACGACGCAATCAACGTTGACAAAGTTTCGGATATTCCGCTTGATTATGACGGCGTTATGGGCGTTCCGATTACTTTTTTGGACAAATATAATCCGGACCTGTTTGAGATTATATGGACAACTGATAGAGGCGGAGACGGAATGCTTGAAAATTACAAACTTCCTTACAAACGATACGATGCGCCTGTTGTACAGGGAAAAGGATTATATAAAAGAATTTTAATAAAACGGAAATAAAAATTTCTCAAGGCAAGTCCAATAATGTCATAAATACACACACAGATTTGTTCGCCGTTAACGCCGCTCACTTTTTAAGCGTGAAGGACGTTAGTTTTGAACAAATCCGTGTGTAAAAATTATGCAACCGTTACAATTTCAGAAAAAAGTCCTTGTCGAACATTTTTGCTGATTCTTCCGCCAG
>CAZSHF010000020.1:0-32179 GCA_964606655.1 uncultured Treponema sp. | reverse complement strand
GCACAATATTGTGCGGTTTTGACCACTCGCTACGCGACCAAAAAACTATTTTTTTTATTAAAAATTATAATGCGGAAGCCGTGCTGAATTAAACTTTCCACCTTGACGTTCAGCCTATTATAAACCCTTTTTGTGAATATTATTTATAAAATTGCGTTGGAACTTTTCTTTTATGTTTTCCTTACACTTTAAAAAGGTCAATCTGTCCTGAAATTCCTTCAATCGAGACTTTCACTTTGGATGTGATGTCTGACAAAGCAGCTCCGGTTTCATTGATTTTTTTCGCGCCTGCCGCCATTTCGTCTGTGCTGTCCTTCATAACGCTTGTGGCTTCCTGAAGCCTCTTTACTTCGTCAAGAATCGCTTTGTTTCCTTCAGACATTTCAAGCGACGCATTCTTGACTTCAGACGAACTGTCATTTACAGAATGCAAGGCTTCGCTGATTTGCCTTGAGCCTTCTGTCTGCTCTTCCATTGCAGCCTTAATCTGCGCGACAATCAAATCAGTTTCTTCAATCCGTTTTGAAAGACTTTCAAATTCCGCGCTTGAAACCGCCGACGAATTTACAATCTCCTGAATTGAATCTTTAACATTGTTCAGCTGCTCGCCGATTGTCTTTGACTGCATAGTTGAAGTCTCTGAAAGCTTTCTGATTTCGTCCGCGACAACAGAAAATCCTTTTCCCGCATCGCCCGCGTGAGCCGCTTCAATCGCCGCATTCATTGAAAGAAGGTTTGTCTGCGCGGCAATCGCAGAAATCGCGGCGTTCGCTTCCTGAAGCATCTCAGACTGAGCCTCAACCTTTTCTATCTGCTCGTTTACAATCTGCTGTTTTTCAAAACCGTTCTTCGCTCCGATTCTGAGCGCCTCAAACGAAGTCGCCATTTGTCCGACCGATTTGTTTACAGAAGAAATGTTTCCTATCATCTGTTCGACTGCGGCGGACGCTTCAATGACTCCGGCAGTCTGGTTTTCAATCATATTGTTCAAAGAAGTTATGTTTGAGGCGATTTCATTGACCGCTCCGGCAGTTTCTTCAACGCTCGCGCTCTGATTCAAAATCTGTGTGCGAACGCTTTCGATGTTCGCAAGAATCTGTGTGATTGCGCTCGCCGTGTCTTCTGTGCTTGCCTCTAAAAGTTCGCCTTCCGCGCTCAAATCATTTCTTGAAAATCCGATCTGGCTGATAATATCGTGAAGCTTTCCGACAAAATTGTTGAATCCTTTTACAACAAAACCGATTTCATTTTTGCTTGAAAGCGGAATACGTTTTGTCAGGTCCGCGTCTCCCGAAGCGATTTCGGCAATCGAATTTTCAAGAAGTCCGAGCGGACGCAAAGACTTGAACAGAAGAACCGCTGTGATTCCGACGAGAACCACAATGCTTATGCAGGTCAGAATGACAAGAAACCTCTTCATCAGATTCACGCTTTCATAAATTTCTGATTTCTGGACCTGAACCGCAAGCGACCACGGAACTCCTATAATGTCTTCAAACGAAACAAAATACTGATTTCCATCCAGACCTGTAATCCAAGCCTCGCCTGTTCCGCCGCTTATCATTCTTTTTGCCATCGCCATAATGTCCGCATTGTCTTTAGAAAGTCCTGTCGCAAAATTTGTTTTCATTATGTGGCTTTTGTCAGGATGAGCGATTACAGTTCCGTCGCCTGAAAGAAAATAAGCGTATCCGGTTTTTCCAGGCTTTATTTCATTCACAATTTTTTCAAGAGACTCGATATCTATCGTTCCCGCAAAAAGCCCGATTGTCTTTCCGTTGTGGACAATCGCTCTTGTCGCGTGGATTACGGATTTTCCTGTTATCCTGGAAATCATCGGATTGTCTATATATCTGTTTTTACCTTCATTCATTATCGCCTGGAAATATTCCCGATGGTTTATGTCGATTGTCTGGCCTTGGTCTGTATACGCGATGCCGTCAGGACCTGCGACCAAAGCAAAGTCGAACATATTGGAAAGGCTTCCTTTGTCGCCGATAAGCCATTTTTTTATTGTTTCAAGATTTCCTGTAGCCGCAGCTTCTGAATTGACGTAGTAATCCATTGCGGTGTAAAAACTTTCCAGCTTGTTTTCAATTGATTGTGTATAAGCGTGGACAAGCTCTTCGTAATTCAGTCTGGCTGATTCAAGATCGTTTTTAGAAGAAAATGTTTCAATGACAAAAAACTGTATTAAATTGAATGCAAGAATCGCGCATCCGATTACAAGCGCAAGAGTAAGCACAAGGCTTCGTTTTTTTGTTGCTCCCCCCCCCCATTATGATTTTCTGTAAAAATGCCGCCGATTTTTAAAACTTTCTCTGATTCAGAATTTGATTTCATTGTATGACCTCCTTGAAGCGCAAACTTAGGAATAAAAACTTTGAGTCGATTTTTTGCAAAGTCTTTACAGCAAATGATTTGCAGGTGATTAGAAATTGAAATCAGTATACACCCAAAGAGATACAATAAATTATAAAAAGTTGTTACCCCCCCCCCATTATAACTACATTTTATGCTGAATCAATGGAATCCGCTGAAAAAAGACAGAAAAGAAGAAAAAAGAAGCGGCGGCTTTGATGAAAAACTAAGCAAGCAAAACTTCAAGCCGCCGCATTGATTTTGATTTTAAGAAAAGGCTTTGCACCAAAAACTTCTGTTCCAGATTTTCAAAATGTTTTCAAAATTCAGATTTTCAAAATCCAAGTCTTCAAAATGTTTTCAGAGCAAAGTTTTATTGACTCATCAGAATCTGAAAAGATTTATCCGTTTTGAAATCAAAGCGATTGAGGCTTTTGTTTTTGCCGTGATGTCTGACAAAGCCGCGCCGGTTTCGTTGATTTTTCTGGCTCCGTCAGCCATCTCATCTGTGCTGTCTTTCATAACGCTTGTCGCATCCTGAAGCCGCTTCACTTCTTCAAGAATCGCCTTGTTTCCTTCGGACATTTCAAGCGAAGCGTTTTTGACTTCTGACGAACTGTCACCCATCGAATTCAAAGCCTCGCTGATTTGCTTTGAGCCTTCGTTCTGTTCTTCCATCGCCGCTTTGATATGCATGACAATATCGCCGGTATCTTCAATTTTCTTTGAAACATTCGCAAACGCTTCGCTTGAAACATTTGAAGACGCGACAACTTCTGAAATCGATTCCTTCACATTGTTCAGATGCTCGCCGATTACCCTTGATTCCTGAGTGGCGGATTCTGAAAGTTTTCTGATTTCGTCCGCGACAACAGAAAATCCTTTTCCAGCCTCGCCTGCGTGAGCCGCTTCAATCGCCGCGTTCATCGCAAGAAGGTTTGTCTGCGCCGCAATAGCGGAAATCGCGGAGTTCGCTTCCTGAAGAAGTTCGGACTGGTTTTCAATTTTTGAAATCTGTTCGCTTACAACCTGCTGCTTTTCAAAACCGTTTTTGGCATCGTCTTTAAGAACCTCAAAAGAAGTCGCCATCTGTCCGACGGATTTGTTCACGGAAGAAATGTTTCCAATCATCTCTTCAACAGCCGCGGCCGCCTGAACAATTCCTGCCGACTGGTTTTCAATCATATTGTTCAGCGAAGAAATGTTGGATGCAATCTGATTGACCGCGCTAGCAGTTTCTTCAACGCTTGCTCCCTGATTTATAATCTGGTTTCTTACGCTTTCGATGTTCGCAAGAATCTGTGTGATTGCGCTCGCCGTGTCTTCTGTGCTTGCCGCCAGAAGCTCGCCTTCTGAACTTAGGTCGTCCCGTGAGCTTTCAATGTCTTTAAGAATCGAATGGAATTTTTCCATAAGCTTGTTGAAATCTTTCGCGACAAATCCGATTTCGTCGTCCGATTTTAGCTCTATTCGCTTTGACAAATCCGCGGTCGCTTCAATGTCGTTGATTGACGCTTCAAGATTCTTCAAAGGCTTAAGCTCTTTTTCAAGAAGAACTGTTGTCGCGACAATCAGAATCAAGGCAATCGCCACCGCAAGAATCGTAAGCAAAGTCTTGATAAGATTTATGCTTTCGTAAATTTCCGCTTTTGGAACAAGGACAGCAAGCGACCAGGAAACTCCGTTGATATTCTCGTAGGAAACGAAATAATCTTTTCCGTCAAGACCAACAACCCAGCCTTCGCCTTCCTCGCCTCTTGCCATTTTCTTTGCAAGTTCTGAAATATCCTTGTGCTCTTCAGAAAGTCCAGTCACGAAATTTGTTTTCATGACAACATTCTCGTCAGGATAAGCGATTACAGTTCCGTCGCCTGCAAGAAAAAGCGCGTAGCCTTTTTTGCTAGGCTTTATGCTGTTTGAAATATCAGAAAGGACTTCGATATTCACCGCTCCGGCAAAAAGCCCGACAATTCTTCCGTTGTAAACAACAGGACGGGTCACAAGAGAAACAGGCTTTCCTGTCGCCTTTGAAATCACAGGGTCGGAAAGAAACCTTATCTTTCCTTGTCTGATGACCGCATTGTAGTACGCTGTGTTTGAAATGTCGAAAGTATCGCCTTCGTTTGTAACGGCTTTTCCGTCAGTTCCTGAAACAAGAACATAATCGAACATATTGTTCCTGCTTCCTTCATCGCCGTTAAGCCAAGAAGCGATTCTTTCAATGTTCCCCGAAGCCGCAGCTTCTGAATTGACGTAATAATCCATTGCGGTATAAAAACTTTCTATTCTGTTTTCGATGCTTTGTGTGAATCCTGTGACCATAACTGAATAATTGTGGGCGGATTCTTCAAGCTCGATTCTTGTTGTAACTTTTTCAATGATAATCAACTGTATTAAATTAAATAAAACAATTAGCGCGCCTACGAACATCACTGTTCTAAATATCAGGCTTTGTTTTTTTCCTCTCCTCATCTCTACTGCCCCCCCCCGTTGTCAACAGAAGGATTTTGGGCAGCCCCAGTTTTGTAAATAGTGTTCATAAAGACCGTCCTAGTTGTATGATGATTTCAGAATCATAAAGGAAAAAGATTTTTTGTGGAAGCAAGCGGAAACTGCACGAAAATCATGAGCACTGTAACATTCTTTTTGATTCCGTTATTCTAAAAACATGAGCAAAACCATAAGAATTCTGATTGCCGCTTTTTTCACTTTTTCTGTTCTTTTTATAACTTCCTGCGAAAACACTCTGACGATAACTTTCACAAACGAAAACGCGAACGGCGGAAACAGAAACGGCAAATATGAAACAGAAATTTCGTACAGCGGAAAACCCGGAGCCGCTTTTTTAAGAACGATTTCCGCGATTTCCGGAATCAGCGGAAACTCTGAAAAAACGCAAAACGAAAAAGAAGGCAAAAACGAAAACGCCTTTCAAGACACAAGCAGCTCGTTTTTTGACGCGGAACAGATAAGGCTTTCGATGAGCCAAGCTGGATTTGAAAACGTGAATGCCTCGGCAAATGCGGACAACAGTTTTTCAGTCGGTTTTTCGCTGCCGGATTTACAGGACGCAAAAGAGCCGCACGTTGCTGGAAAAGGCAAGTCAAATCCGTTTTCCGCGTCTGGAATTTTTAATCGCGGACAAGACGGAAAACCTTATCTTGAAATCTCTTCGGAAAAACTCCAGTCGCTCTACGAAAAACTTCCGTCCGAAATCCAGTCTTATCTTGATATGCTTATCGCGCCGTCATTCACTGGAGAAAAAATGCCTGACGAAGAATATCTTGACCTGCTCGCTTCTGTTTACGGACAAAACCTTGCCGACGAAATAAAAAACTCAAAAATAAATTTTGTATTCGTGGAAAAAAACGCGGACAGCACAAACAATGCGAACAATGAAAAGAACGCAAAGCGGACAAGAACAACGCTTTCGCTGCTTTCAGTTCTGAACACGGAAGGAAAAATCACGATAACCGCAAAATAAGGAAAGAAAGGAAAATCGACATTTGGGTTAAATATATAAACAAGCAAGGAGAAAGAAATCTATGAAAAAATCCGCCGCGCTTCTGGCTCTTCTTTTTGCGTGCCGAACCGCTTTTTCGTACAGCGGAATAATGTCAGGCTACGAAGGAAAACTTAAAATCGCCAGAACAGAATATTTCGACATAATTTACGCGCCCGAATCTGAACAGACCGCGAACATTCTTTACGAAAACGCGGACAGACTTTTCGACGAGCTCTGCCAGATTTATATTGTTCCGCACAAGTTCAGGACAACAGTTTCAATTTCGCCTGCGCAAGACCAGTTCAACGCGTATTTCACGCAGTTTCCGTACAATTCAATTGTGATTTACGACACGCCGCCTGAAGATTCGATGATGGTTTTCTCAGAGACGGTTCTGAACACTTTCCGGCACGAACTGATTCACGCGATAACTTACAACAGCAAAAATTCTGCCTTGAATGCAATCGGAAAAGTTTTCGGCGACGCGGTGAATCCTGCGCTTTTTACAGTGACATCGGGAATGGCGGAAGGAGCGACTGTTTCAACTGAAAGCGACAAAGGCGAAGGACGGATGAACAGCGAGCTTCACAGGCTTCTTGTCAAACAGGCGAAAATCGAAGGCAAATTTCCAAAATATTCAGAGATTCAGGGAAGCCGTGACACAGTTCCAGGCGGAAATTTAAGCTATTATTTCGGCGGAGCGTTTTCTTCGTATTTGCAGGAAAAATACGGAATTGAGAAATTCGCGCAAGTTTGGCACAACGCCGTGAACATTCAAAAGCCGTCGCATCTTTTTTATTTCACGAATTTCAAGAAAGTGTACGGAATTTCTATAAAAGAAGCGTGGAGCGATTTTTACGAATCAGTTGAAGTTCCGGAAATAAAAGCGAATCCTTGGGAAGAAGAATGGATTTCGCTCCCTGAAAACAATCCGCCGAAGATAAACAGAAAAGGCTCGTATTATTCCGCGCTTGCGGCGAATCAGAAAGGCTACATTTACCACGATTCTTACACAGGCAAACTTGTTTTTGTCCAGAACGACGGAAAAGACGGAAAGGGAAAACCGCGGCTGCTTTTCAAGGCAAGCCAAATTTCAAGAATAAGCTCAAGTCCGGACGGAAAATTTGTTTCGGTTTCAGGCTACAACTCAAACAACGACGCATCAAAAAGTTTTGTCATCGTCGCAAACCTGGAGAGCAATTCCGCCTACGTTTTCAAGGAAAAAGGAATCCGCGACGGAACAGTTTTCAAAAGCGGAGAAAATTATTATGTCGCCGCGGTAAAGACAAACTCGCAGAATTCTTCGCTTAGGATTTACAGGCTGAACATGAACGAGAAAGGGCGGATTGAAGGCGTGGAGGCAATAACAGAATTCAAAGCGCCTTTTGAAGACATTATTTTCTCGCCGTCAGGAACAACGGACGGAAAAGTTTTCTTCATTTATAAAAACCTTCTTGATTTTTCAGTCTGCGCTTACGATTTTGAAAAAGGTCTGATTCACACGTTTTCGTCGGACGAATTCAAGACAGAAAACGGAAAGCCGGTTTTTCTTCAATTGAACGCAGAAGCGGATTCAGAAAACAAGAACTCGTCTTCCGCTCGTTCCGCGCGCAGAGTTTCGTTCACGTTCACTCAAAAAGGAACAATGCCCCGCCTTGGAATTTTAAAATACAACCCGGATTTTTCAGATGTCAGCTTTGAGCTTTCAGAAAACGAGTCTTCGGGCGGAATGTTCAACACAACGATTGTCCAGGAAAAACTTGTCTTTATGGCGCGCCGTTTTGAAGACAGGAAAATTCTTTTCGCGGATTTAGGAAAAATGGATTTCAGGAAAGTTTCCGCAGCCGCAGAATCCTTCAGCAAAACAACAGAATCCAAAATCGCGTCCGACATCGACACAAAACGTCTTTCATTTGAAGAAGAGTTTTTCGGAGCAGGATACAGAAACAGAACGCCGGCTGAAAAACCAGACGACGAAAAACTTCCAGTCGAAAAAGCGAGCAAAAAATATTCTTCGCTCGCCTACACTTTCACAGGACAGAACGGACTTTTTCTTCCGTTCGCCTCAAACAGCAGTTACGGCTTCTCAAAAGAAAACAGCCAGTTTTCGCTTGAAGGAACGCCGAATCTCTTGGGAGTTTCATATTATTCGGCTTCGCCTTGGACAATTCCAATCTGGTCAGTTTCGGCTGGATTCAATCCGTTCACTTTTGGAACAGCGATTTCAGGCGAGATTTACAATACAACTAAATTCTCCGTATTGGACGCAAAAACGAGCATTGAATTTGACCCGAAAGGATTCAAGCAGGTTTACGGCTCTTTTGATTTTTCGCGCAGCAGAAGCTCTTTAGGCTCAAGCTTCATAAGTTTTATAAACAACCTTGAGCTGTTTTACGGAAGGCAGAGCGATTTCTCAAACTTTTCCGCGGCGGATTATATAATGCAAGGAAAATCTCCGTTCGGCGCATTGTTTTACAACCGTTCCGAAACAGAACATCTTTTTATTGAAGAAACCGCTCAGCTTGCGTTAGGAAATATGAATCTTGCTTCTCCGAACCTGAATTCAAAAATCGGCTGGCAGGCGACGGCTTTCTTTCAGATGTTTATTCACGGCAAAACTTTTGAAGAAGACCCGGCGCTTATGGAATATACAGGATACGGAAATCTTGGATTTGATTTTCTGATGAAATTTCCGCGTCTTCTCCCTTTTGAAGACAACAAGCTGACTTACAATCTTCCGCTCACGCTCAAAGCGACTTTGTTTCCGTCGAACAAATATTTTGCTTCCGCAAAAGCAGAAGCAGTTCTTTTCTCAGCGGAAATACAAAAATCCACAAACACTCTGCCGGTTTTCTATTTCAACCGGCTCACTTTAAAATCCGCCTACAGAGGAAAATTCTCTGACGACATAACAAAGCCTCTTCCAAGCTTTTCGTACAAAAAAACTTCGGATTACATGGGAAAACTTTTTTCAGGAAAGGCGGAATATTACGACGAGCTTTCGTTCACTTTGTCGCTTGAAGCCACTCCGAACATCGGCGGATTTGCGCGAAGCAGTTTTAAATTTTCGATTGATACGGAATTCTTCATAAGACTCAACAGAGAACCTGAACAGAAGATGTTTGGATTGTCAGTCGCCGGCATCACGATATTCTGATTTTACACGACTTTGAATTAAAAAAATAACTTGAAAAGGGATTTAGAGCGTGTTATATTAAACAAAGAGGCATTCGCAACCTAGCGTCTTGCCTCACTGGGTTTTGTCTGATTACTCAGACAATTTGCCCGCTATGTGTGGGTTCGACACTGGCGGGCTATTTTTTACTCTTGATTCTTCTTTTTGGGAAGGCTCTTAAGTATTTCAATGATGAGAATAGCAAAATCAATTGCCAACGAAATAATTTCGTAAATCGTCATTGCTTAAGCCTCCTGTTTTTCAAAATCCACCCTTGCGGCTGGTCGAGTTAGGAGGCAAGTCCACCTGGCCGCGAATGCCGATAAAAAATTAGCACACAACTCTATTTTTGTAAAGTTTATTTTTTTCAAGCGGCATCGATGTCTTTTCAATAAATGAATACACAAATATTGCCACAAGCATTTAAACTATATTTACAAAATTGCGTTTTTTGTCATTTTGTCATATAATCGCAGAAAGATTTCAGCCACAGAACCAAACGCGTTTTCCGATTCGCTGAAATGACAATTTTCTACAGAAAAACCAAAAATCAGGAGAAACAAATGAGCATCGTAAATTCTTCAGTAGTCAGAACAAAAAACAGACAAATCGCAATCATCGGAGCGTTCAGCGCGCTCATCATTCTTATGGGAATTCCGGGGCTTCATCTTGGATACATTCAGATAAATCCGACAACTTCGCTTACGATAATGCATATTCCTGTCGCGCTTGCGGCGATTCTTGCAGGACTTTCGGGCGGACTTGTATGCGGCGCAGTTTTCGGAATAACAAGCCTTGTGAACGCGGCGGCAAATCCTTCAGGAATTCTTGACCCGCTTTTCGTGAATCCGCTTATTTCGGTTCTTCCGCGGATGCTTTTCGGCGCAATCTGCTGGATTCTTTTCAAACTGCTTGATTTTATTCCGCATTTCCCTAAAACTGTAAATGCGGCAGTCACTGCGTTCATCGGGTCGGTTTGCCATACGCTTATGGTTATCGGCTCGCTTTTTGTTTTTGCGGCGAGCAAAACCGCTGAAGCGATGAGCGGCGCAGGTTATCTTGCGGTAATCGCGATGCTTCTTCCGAACTCGCTTATGGAAGCGCTTGCCGCGACAATCGTCTGCGCCGCCGTTACAGCCGCAATTTTCATCAGCGAAAAGGCAAAGCCAAAACTTTTCAAAGAAACTGAAAACGAGCCGGACGAAAAACAGGACGAGGAAAAGACGGACACGCCGGAAGAAAACTAAATGTCAGGGATTTTATGAGAATTGTAATAGTCGGAGCAGGATTTACAGGCATTCAGCTGGCAAAACTTCTTATCAATGAAAAGAACAATGTTGTTGTAATCGACAATGACGACGAGCAGATGAGGCACATTTCAAACCGTCTTGACTGTTCGGTTCTTGTCGCCGACGGAAACAATCTTGAAACTTTGGAAAAAGCCGGAATCGCAAAAGCGGACGCGCTTGTCTGCGTGACAAGCAGCGACGAAGTGAATATGATAACCTGCTCGCTTGTCGATGCGGTTTATCCGGACGTTCTTAAAATCGCGCGTGTCAGAAATTACGCTTATTATGTGAACACAGCCGAAGCGAAAAAATCCCATGCGAACGCGTTTTCCGGAAAACATCGTCCGCTTTACGGAATCGATTACATGATTCATCCTGATGTCGAAGCCGCCGAAGCGATTGTCCAGGCGGTTGAAAACGGAGCGGTCAGCAATGTCTATTCGTTCGGCGAATCAGAAATGCAGATTTTCCGGATTACAATTTCCGAAGGAAGCGTTTTTGCCGGACACAAATTGATGGAAATCCGGAATCTTACGGACGAACATCTTCTGATTTCATACATCGAAAAAAACGGCGAAGGCTCAATTCCGAACGGAAACACAATTCTTGAGCCAGGAAACACAATCGGCGTTCTCGCCTCAAAAAATTCAATCAGCAGAATCCTTGAGCTTTGCGGCTCAAAACAAAAAGAGCTTAGAAAAATCTGCATAATCGGAGCGGGAAGAATCGGAACTTTGGTCACAAGCAGAATAATCGAGCCGAAAAAACTTTCGCTTCTTAAAATGATTTCGACAAAATCTGCGAAAGCGATAAAACGGGCAGCGCAGAAACTTCTGATTATCGATTCGGATGCGAACAACGCAAAAGCGGCGGCGGAAAAGTTTGAAAACGCGGAAGTCTGCCTTGGCGACGCGACCGACGAAACTTTTCTGCGCGAGGAAGGAGTTCCTGATTTCAATCTGGCGATATGCGCCACTCACAACCACGAACTGAACATGGTTTTAGCCGCTTATCTTGAATCGCTCGGCGTAAAACAGACAATCAGCCTTGTTACAAGCTCCGCGTTCGCTTCAATCGCGGAAAAACTTGGGGTCGATGTTACAGTCGCGCTCCGCGATGTCGTTGTCGACTCCATAATGAGCCATCTGCGCGGAAAATCCGTAAAAGAAATCCACACAGTCACAAACGGCGACCTTGAAATAATCGAATGTGTTCTTCCTGTAAATTCTCCTGTAAACAACAAAAAAATCAAAGAGATTTCAGAGCCCGGAAAATTTCTGGTTCTTCTGAACAAGCACGGCGGAACAGAAGACTACGAGATTGTGAACGGCGAAACAAGCGTCCAGACTGGCGACCATCTGGTTTTAATCGTTCAGGCGGATTATTCGCAGAAGATTCTTGAACTTTTCGGAAACAAAGAAGATTGAAAAATATAGAAGAACCCCAAATGTCGACTTTTATAAAACTACACAAAAATGCACTCTCGGCAAGAACTCTGTTTGAAAAACGGCTTCCGCGTTCGTCAAAAACTGCGGTGGCTGAGCAAGTCGCTCGCTTGCACACGAGCGACAGCAAAGTAACCACCAAACGAGCATTGTTTGCAACTTTTGAGTTTTCCTTACTCACTTGTGCAGATTGTTTTTCAAACAGAAACCTTGCCTACGTGCTTTTTTTATTGTTTGCAAAGAAAATCGACATTTGGGCTATTTATTCATAAAAGTCGACATTTGGAGAAGGAAAGCGCAGAATGTTTGCAAATCTCGTGAAAATAAACTCGATTCTTATCGCGATAATCGGAACGACAATGCTTTTTCCGTTCATAACATCTTTGGCTCTTCACGAAGGAACAAAAGTCGCTCTTTCGTTTCTGATTCCGATTGCTGCAAGCGTGATTTTTCTTCTGGTCGATATTCCGCTCAGAAAAAAAAAGGGCAGCCTTACAATCCGTTCCACTTATGTGATTGTCGCTTGCGCCTGGATTTTTTCAAGTTTGTTCGGCGCGCTTCCGATTTTTTTAAGCGGCTCTGCAAAAACTTTCACAGACGCATTTTTTGAAAGCTGTTCTGGCTTTACAACAACAGGAGCGACAGTTTTCAGCGATGTGGAAAATCTTCCGAAAAGCATAAATCTCTGGCGGTGCTTTTCACAATGGCTTGGCGGAATGGGAATTGTTGCTCTTACAGTTGCTCTTCTTCCGATTTTAGGAGTTGGCGGATTTCAGCTTATCAAAGCGGAAACCACTGGGCCTGAAAAAGGAAAAGTTACAGACAAAATCACAACGACGGCAAAACTTCTTTGGACAATTTACGTTGCATTGACGATTGCAGAAACAGTTGCGTTAAAAATCGCCGGAATGGATTTTCTTGACGCGATTTCGCACGCTTTTTCAACTTTGGGAACAGGCGGATTTTCCACTAGAAACAAAAGCATCGCAAGTTACAATTCCGCCGCAATCAACTGGATTGTTTCGGTTTTCATGTTTCTTGGCGGCGTAAATTTTTCGCTTTATTTTTATATGTTCACAAAAAACTGGAACGAAGTAAAACGGAACTCTGAACTTAAAGCGTACATCGGAATTCTTTTGTTCTGCATTTCTGGAATCACAATTTCGCTTGCAAAAACCTACGGAGGATTTTTCAAAGCGTTAAGGTTCGGCGCGTTTCAAGCGGTTTCGATAAGCTCGACTTCAGGATTTGCAACCGCGGACTTTACGGCTTGGCCAAGTGCGGCACAGTTTTTTATTCTTTTGCTGTTTTTTGTAGGCGGATGTTCAGGTTCAACTGCTGGCGGATTTAAAGTTATTCGCTGGGTTATTCTTTTCAAATCGCTTGGAAACGAGATAAAAAAAATGCTTCATCCGCACGGAGTTTTCACTTTACGCTTAAACGGAAGTCCGCGCGAACAAAGCATTGTCAATTCAGTCTCCGCGTTTATGGTCGGATTTTTTATTCTAATCGGAATTACGACATTTGTCGGAACTTTGGCGAACCTTGACTTGTTTTCCGCGTTCACAGGCGCGCTTTCAATGGTCGGAAACATCGGTCCGGGATTCGGAATATTTGACGCCTCCGCGAATTACGGATTTTTGCCAGGTTTTGCAAAATGGTGGTTCTGTTTTGCAATGCTCGCCGGACGACTTGAACTTTACACGATGATTATTTTCTTCTTTCCTAACTATTGGAAAAAATAAAAAAAATCAGGCGGGGAAAGCCTTCCCCTCGGCTCAACCGCTTCGCGTTTTCGCCTACCCCTTCTAACGGGGACACCCCGTAACGCCCCGTAAGTTCGATTTATTTTAAAGCATCCACCAAAAACGGAATCGCTTTTTCAAACTTTACGCCGTAAAAATGGCTTTTGTCATCAAGCGTTTGTTTCATAGATTCAACTACAAAATCCGCCGCAATAGAAGCTGCTTTTATTGCGCTTTTTCCGCGAAGCAAACTTCCTGTAAACGCGCTTGCGTAAACATCGCCAGTTCCGTGCATACTTGCGTTTAACCGTTCTGTAAAGTAATAATCAAAATCTGCTCCGTTATAAACTGCAACGCCAAGTTTTCCTTTTTCAAAACTAACGCCAGTTAAAATAACGTTTTTTGCGCCAAGTTTATACAAATCTTTCATCACTTTTTCTATGTAAGGTTTGTCGTAATTTTCGCCAACATAAGAAATTCCAAGCAAAAGAGAGGCTTCTGTTAAGTTTGGAAGAATAAAATCCGCGCCTTTGCAAAGTTCCGCCATTTTAGCCGGAAAATCGTCTGCAAAGCCAGCGTAAAGTTTTCCGTTGTCAGCCATTGCAGGGTCAACAATGCGAAGCGCGTTTGGACGAGCGGCTTTTTCCATAATTTCCAAAATATACGGAATTTGCGCCGCGCTTACGTAACCTGTGTAAAACGCATCAAAATCAATTTTTTCTTTAAGCCACTGATTTAAGATTTTTGGCATTTCTTGCGTTAAGTCGCAAAAAGTCCAAGCGGAAAAACCTTTTCCAGTGTGATTCGAAAGCACGCTGCTTGGCAAAATTGCAGTTTCAATTCCGCAAGCAGAAATAATCGGAAGCGCAACTGTAAGCGAACATTGCCCCACGCAAGAAATGTCCTGAATTGTAAGTAATCGTTTATCCATAAAAACTCCTGTAAAAGCTGGTGATTGAGTTTATCGAAACCACGATATTAACTTACAACAAATCTGGTGTTATTTGTATATTCAATTAAGGTAAAAAATTATAATATCAGGATAAAAAATCCTTTGAAAAATGACAAGATTACTGTCAAAAATCCTTTGAAAAATGACAAAATTTTTACTCGGAAATAATTGACTCGCTTTTATCCGAGTAAACTTGATTTTTATAAGATTTGCGATTATTCTTTTTACGTAGGAACTTAACACTATGGAAGAAGAATTTCTTGGACGCGATTCTGAACTAAAATTAATAAAGAACTTTTTTGATTCTGAAAATGACCATACTGCATTAATTTACGGACGACGCAGAATTGGAAAAACCGAACTATTAAAACACGCTTTAACAAATTCTAATTTTCTTTCTATTTATTACGAATGTAAAGAAACAAGCGAAGAAAACAATGTTTCTAGTTTAAGTGCAATCATTTCTGAAACGCTTTCTTTTCCGCCACTTGCTTTTTCTAACTTTGAACAGATTTTAAATTTTCTTTACAAGCAAGCGGAAAACAAAAAAATTATTTTCATTCTTGATGAATATTCTTATCTTGAAAAAGTTGTAAAAGGTTTGAATTCCATAATTCAAAGTTTTATTGACAATAATAAAAATTCAAAACTTAAAATCGTTCTTTGCGGCTCTTACATTGAAACAATGGAATCTCTTTTGGAAAAACAGAATCCGCTTTTTGGTCGATTCGATTTGATTATAAATCTAAAGGCAATGGATTATTATGATTCCGCATTATTTTACAAAGGTTTTTCAAATGAAGATAAAGTTCAACTTTATTCTGTTTTTGGAGGAATTCCTTATTACAATCGTCTTGTTGATTCAAGCAAAAGTGTAAAAGAAAATATCATAAATCTTATTGCAAGCAACGGAAGCCGACTTGAAAACGAAGTTTCGATGTATTTGCGTTCTGAAATTTCTAAAATGACAAATGCCTACGAAGTATTTGAAACTCTTTCAAAAGGTTACGTCCGTTTTGCAGATATTCTTTCTCAGTCTAATGTTTCAAGTTCGCCTGCACTTGCAGATATTCTTGCAAAACTTGTAAAAATGGAAGTTGTCAAAAAAGAATCACCAATAAACGATGAAAATAACAAAAAAAAGAGTGGATATTATATAAGCGACCAGCTAAGTCTTTTCTATTTCAAATATATCTACAGAAATCTTTCGCGTCTTAATGTAATGAATTCTGATATTTTTTATGAAAAATTCATAAAAGAAGATTTTGAAAATCAGTTTGTTCCAAAATCTTTTGAAAATGTATGTAAAGAATTTCTTATCAGAAAAAATAAAAATGCAGAACTTGAAAATCCGTTTGAAAAAATCGGCAAATATTATTACGACGACGCAAAAAATAAGAAAAACGGCGAATTCGACATTGTAACAGAAAATAACGGCGAATATGTTTTTTACGAAGCAAAATTCAAGAACACTCCGCTAGAAAAAAACGAAATCGAAGAAGAAATAAGACAAGTTGAAGAAACTGGATTTTCCTGCAAAAAATACGGATTTTTTTCAAAGTCTGGATTCAAGGGCTTTGAAAAATATTTTTCCAGCAATTTGATTCTTTTTACGCTTGAGGATTTGTTTGAATAAAAAAATTTTTCGAAAAATGCCAGAATTCAATACAAATAATAGCGAATAGAAGTTTCTGCAATTTCTTTCATAATGTCGAACATTTCTTCTACAGACCAACATTCTTCGCGGAAAAATATAGAAACTGGAGCAAATGAATTAACAAGTTCAAGTTAAAAAAAACAAATAAGTCTTAAACTAAAGAAACTTAATTATTTATCAACATTTTCAGTCCAAAACTTAAAAACTTTAAATTTCTTAGAAGTTTTTAAGTTTTGGACTGAAAAACTTCTTGATTTTTTAGCAACTCAGATTTATATTTTAAGCATGGCGGAACTTGACGAACCTACTTTTGAGCGACCTCTTTATATGGAAGCATTAAACAAATTCAAAGATTCTCATATTATCAAAATTTTGACTGGAGTTCGGCGATGCGGAAAGTCAAAAATTTTGGAGCTTTACAAATCTGAGCTAAAAAAACTTGGCGTTCAAGAAAATCAAATCATTATGAAATGCTACACTTCCATGGAATTTGCAGAAAATTATTCCGCCTCTCAAATGTACAACGATTTAAAAAAAAGCATCAACGCAAATCTTCAGAAGACTTATTTGCTTTTGGACGAAGTGCAGGAAGTTGACGGCTGGGAAAAAGTATTGAACAGCATTTTTGAAAGTTACAACGCAGACATTTATGTGACAGGCTCAAACTCAAAGTTGCTTTCATCAGAAATTTCAACTTATCTTTCTGGACGATATGTTTTGATTCCGGTTTTTACGCTTTCTTTCCGTGAATACATTGAATTCAAAAAAAATGCAGGCGACAAGAACGCAGTGCTGCAAGACAAAACAAATATTTTAAATGAATATATCAGAATGGGAGCGTTTCCGCTTGTCGCCCTTTCAAACTATAGCCAGCAAGATGCGGAACAAATTGTTGACGGAATTTATTCTTCGGTTGTCACAAAAGACATAGCGCGAAGGCACAACATTTCAAACATCGATATGTTCAACCGAGTTGTGCGTTTTGTGTGCGAAAATTTAGGAAAAACTTTTTCTGCTAAAACGATTTTTGATTTTTTCAAAAGCCAGCAGCGTTCTGTCGCAATTGAAACAATTTACAATTATCTTGCATGGCTTGAAGAGGCGTTCATCATTTACCGCTGTCAAAGATACGATTTGCAGGGGAAAGAAGTTTTAAAAACGCAGGAAAAATTTTATCTTGCAGATGTTTCAATAAAGTACAGCCAGCTAGGATTTACTCAAAAAGCTGTTTCCGCAGTTTTGGAAAACATCGTTTACATTGAACTTTTAAGGAGAGGATTTGAAGTTCACATCGGAAAACTCGGCGAAAAAGAAATTGATTTTGTCGCTAGCAAGCATGACGAGCGGCTTTACGTGCAAGTTTGCAGAGTGCTTCCCGAAGATGACAACCGCGAAATTGAAAATCTGCTTGCGATAAAAGACAGTTTTCCAAAAATCGTAATAACGCTTGATGAACTTGCCAGCGGAACAACAGAACGCGGAGTAAAAATTGTGCATCTGCGGGATTGGCTTCTGGAAGAACCTTGAGTTTTATTTGGAATTCTTGAATTAAAAGAAAAACTGCCGTCGCCTGAACAAACCTGGCGACGGCAGACAAGTTTTAGAACACAAATTCTGCGCCTAGACCAAACTCCCAGTTCTTGAACCACAAGTTCTTTGTGTAAGTCTGGTCACCGAAAAGAAGATTGAAAGCATACACATCTGCTCTCACGCTTCCCGCAATCTTGAAATTCTTTGTCACCTTCACAAACGGTCTCGCCTCTAGCGGAACAGAGAACTGCATCATATGACAAGTCCCGCCCAGATCATTTCTTAACTTATCAATCTCATCACTAGGATCTACATCTACATTATGTACGGTCTTCATTGTTATGATAGACTGTTTAAGATCATCTGTATACTCTACCTCACCTAGTCTTGTCTTCATGAAAGCATAGTCAAACCCAAGTCCGCTCAGAAGATCCACACCAAAGATGCCTTTCTCAACACCTGCCAATGCTTCTCCGCTTGTGCTGAATCCGTGAAAGTCACTGTATATCCACTGATAAGACTCAAACATACTTTTTGCTTTCATGCCTGTTCTGCTGAACAATGACCTCGTCATTTCATCAAATGTTCCGCGTGCATCATTTCTGTCAATCATCTCATCTACATCACTCTTCGTCTCAACATTGTCTCCCCACAGATGAGCATACCCAAGACCTGCGCTCCACCCGAAACGGAAGAAGTCTTTCTTATAGACTTCAGTGTATGTCACATCAGCATTCAACGTCTGCTGATATCCGCTTGGATAGTCAACAAGATAAGAATCTGGCCCGTAAGTCACATTCAGACCGACCGATCTTTCCTGTCCTAGAACAGGCGCCGCAAGCAATGCAGCAGCAAAAATAACAAATAATTTCTTCATAAATATTCACTCCTTTTATGAAAATTTAAATTTATTTTCTGCTTATTCTTCAAATTCAAGAGAATCAATTTTTTTTCCCTCGTTTGAAATAAGCCTCAAAGCCCTTTTTACAAGTTCTGAAATTTTTTCTATGCTTGAATTTTCATTCAGAACTCTGTAAAGATATTTGAAATTTTTAAAATTTTTTATTTCAGGATTTTCTTCAAGTTTTTCAAGGCAATTTGAATCTTCTAAACTTTCAAGAATCTTTTTTTCAAAGTTTTTGATTTCCGTTATTGAATCACTTGTAAATTTTCTTTCTTTTTCCGCCGGCTCTGCAAAAACCCTGAACTGTCTATATTGAATCTGAACGCCAGAAAGGATTTCTCCGTTCTTAACCGAAATCTTCCATTCCATTAATCCAGTCCCGTTTGTAAATTTGGCGGCATTTTCTTTTAAGTTTTTTAATGTTGCTGTTTCCAAAGTGCTGTTGATTTTTGAAAGACAACTTGAAGCCCAAAGTTTTTGATACAAATCCGAAAGTCTTACACTTTTCAAAAGCTTTACATTCGTTTCGTCTGGAATTGCCTTAGCGTTTTTCAAGTCGTTTTCAAGCAATTCGCCAAGAATGACATTCAGAATTACAGAAAGCATTTCGATATATTTTTCAAGAATCATATATTCCGCTTGAGCGTAATCATCTTTTAATTCCGTTGACAGTTGTTTTAATTTGCAAAGATAACATTCATACGAAAAAGTTTTCCAGCCACAGTCTTTTGCAGAATCCTTAAAAAACAGGACTGTCATTTGCGGCGCAAAAAGATATTTTTTCGTATTACCTGAATCAAGATAAAGCCATTTGTTCGTAATTTTATTGCTGTTTTTATTTTTTACCTTGAAGTTTTCTACTCGGATTCTTTTTTTTATTTTATCGTTGTAATCTTTTAATTGATTTTCAGTCGGAACGGATTTTAGTTTATTTTCAATTACAACAAACTTTAGATTTTCCTGAATATCTTCAAACTTTTCATAAGAAAAACTATTGTCATCTATTCCTTCATTTCCGATTTCATCGTTGCTGGAAAAATTTTCATCAGAAAGGCTATATTCATCATCATAGTCTGAATAAACATTCAGGCTGTGTTTTAATTTTTCAGAGATATTTTCATCCAGCTTTCCATACGCAATCAAAAGGTCAAAATTCTGTTTTTCACGGTAAACATAATAGATTTCACCGTTGCTGTTTATTTCGAAAAGTCCTTTGAACTCGGAAATTTTGTCTTTCCATTTTTCATACATCAAAACCCAAGCAAGAAAATTGCTGTGAAAAAGCTCCTTGCTTGAAAGCGACATCGCATAAATCGGATTAAAATTTAATTGTTTAATTGAGTTGAGTTGAGTTGAGTTGAGTTGAGTTGAGTTGAGTTGAGTTGAGTTGAGTGATTATTCCGTTCTTCGTTTCTTTGTCAAGCGGATTTTGCATTTCAAAACTTTCCTCGCTGTCTTATGAAAAATTATAAATCAGAAAATTTTTGCTGTCAAATTTTACGTATGAAAACACGAGCAAAAAAAAAACGGAGAAAAACGAAGAAAATCATAAACGTAAAGAGTCAGGAGAGAATTTATACTTTTTATAAAATAGACTATATCTAATTTTAAGAAATTCGGTATAGCCTATTATTTTAATTTTCTTTTTTTGTTGATTCTGTTTACTATTTTTATTATGAAAGGCACAAACGGAAATATGATAGATATTACCGAACCCAAATTACCGATGATTGGTGGCCATTCCTGCCGAAAAAAAGGAATTAAAAATTTTATAACAAAAAACAAAAAAACTGGACAAATTAATATGCCAATTACGTTTTTTATACAATGCTTAATTTTTTGATTTTTATTGTAAAATTTCTCATATTTTTCAAATTCTTCTTTTTTTGATTTATTTTCATCTTGTAATTTTTGTAATTCTTGTATTTGCACATTTTTTTCTTCTATTTCTTTTTGCAAACTTTGATTCTTCAAGTCTTTTAAAGAAAGCTCTTCTTGAATCTGGTTTACAGAACTGGAACAAATTTTGTCTATATTTTCTATTTTTTCAGAAGTCAAATTATTTAAATCATTGCAAGAATTTTTTATCTCAGCAATAACACTTATCGCTTGTTTCTCCGAAAACTTTTTCATTTCGAACATCTCTTTTGCATCCTGAATCTTTTTGCTCATCTGCTTGTCAACAATCCTAGAATAAACCGCTCTGCTTTTGTAAAAGACATCAAAAGATTTTAAATCACAATTTTTTCCAAACCCTTTATTCAAAGCAAACCAAAGTCGTGCAGTGAGATTCTCCATAGTTATAGCCAGTGGAACTCCTCTATGAATATTTAATGCAAAACTTTTTTGTATGATTTCATTTTTACAAGTTATGAAAATATGTTGAATTTCTCTAAAGTGTTTTTCATTATTCCTATTTCTAAGACCTGAAATATAATCTAAGTAATCGTCATCGAATTTTCCATAATTTAAATATTTTTCAGAAAATTTTTCCGATTCTATGCTGCTGTCTGAACAATTAAGAATTTCTTTGCAATTTTCTGACAGATGAATATTCGCTGAATCCAAAAATTCGTAAAACAAAGCTTTTTGTTCATCAACATCGCTTAGCTCGCGGCAATTTTTTATGATATTTGTCATTGCAATAGATTCTGCCGGCTCATCATAAATTAAAATGTTTTTTGCGGCAGAAAAATAGTTATCAATTTCTCTTTTTGTGCAATAAAAATATCTCATATGTATATATTCTTTTTTTAAATTTATTTCTTTTATCAGAGTGATAAGTTCATTTGAAAAAATCTTATACAAATCTCCATTATATCCATAAATATCAAATAAAATATCTGTATTAAAATAAACTGTTAAATCATTTTTCCATAAAGAGGATTGCATCAGATTTTTATTTTCTTCAGGAATCAAATCAGAAGTAATTCCTTTATAAATCAAGCTTCCTAATTCAATATTGTTAAGGGTTTCTTTTAATTCCTCATCTTCTACTGTAATGATAAAAGTGGAGATTTCTTTTAACATCTGTTCATCTTTTACATTGCCTGCAAAATAATTTATGAATATGCCCTTTAATTTTTCTTTTTCAGAATATGACAGACTTTCTGATTTCTTTTTCTGAACAAAATCCACGAACTCATTTAAAACTAAATTTGTTTCCATTTTATAAAAATCAATGTTTACTGGCTCTATAGAATCTATACATTCTTTTTTTATTTGAAAAAACCCATTTTTTACGTAAACCTTTTCCATTGAAGTCAGCACATTTTTAATAACTGAATTAGGTATAGAAAATCCAAAATATCCATTAAACCTTTTTGTAAATTCTACAACAGAAAACCGTTGATATTTTTGTTCTTCTCCTATATATGCAGCAATAAAACATTTTAACACGTCATATACACTTTTATTTTTCTCACTAAGAACTTTAAACACAGCATAAGATGATAACAAATTTTCGTTCATAAGATTTTTCTCTAATTTATAAAATTATTTTACATTATCATAATAGGTCGAAAATTACAATTTATATATATTTTAACTACAACAACCATATTTGAAAAAACATAAAACCAACGAATTAGGAGAAACTCAAAAAAAAAATCGCGGATTAAGGGGCTGTTCAATAAGTATAATAAGCGGCGGTCATTTCAGACAGCCCCATTCATCGCACAATTTCAAGTTCAAGCCTAAGTATGTTTCCATCAACAACTTTTTTTATCCGTTCAAGGCAAAGCGCAGAAATATCAGAAAAACGGCTTTGGCTTTTTCTTTTCTTCGAATCAATTTTTTCGGGTTTCTGGACCAGAATGCAGCGACGATTTCCGCCGTCGAATCTGTTCAGGTTGAAAACCGCTTCCATCGTCGTTCCGCTTCCTGCAAAAAAATCCATAACCAGAATATCTTTTTTCATGTTGCAGATTGAAATCAGATGTTCAATCAGTTCAACAGGCTTCGGATTGTCGAACGCGTTTTTTTCTTCAAGAAGAGAATCAAGATAATTCTGCGCGTTCCGGGTGCTTTTCACATCATCGATTATGTTTTTCGGAATGATTTCTGTCTTTTCGCCGTTGAAAATCTTTCTGCGCGGAACATTGCTGAATTCCGGCGGTTCTCCAAAATAAATTTTATCTTCTTTCAAAAGCCGTTCGATTTCATTTTTCGGCAAAAGCCATTGCCTTTTCCATTTTACGCCGGACGGAGATGAAATTTCAAAATAATTCGGATGGTTCGGATTCGAGCGTCTTTCGGAAAAACTTATGCTTCCTGAAAACCAGTTTCCCCGCACATCACCGTCAGGATTCGAGTCCGCCCAGGAAGTTTCTTTAAAGTCAGCGAAAGGCGAAAGTTTTTTCCGGTTTTTCGCGTAGCAAAGATTCGACTGCTGCATTGTCCGCGAAAAATAATCTTTTTTCCCTTTTCCGCAAAGCCATTGAAAATCGTTTATGAAATTTTCCTCGCCGAAAATCTGGTCGCACAGAAGTTTCAGATGATAAAGCTCTTCCTGCCCGATTGCGATAAAAATGCAGCCGCTTTCGGAAAGAAGATTTTTCGCGCATTTCAAGCGGCGGCTCATAAAACTAAGCCAGGCAGAATGAGTGTCAGCGGAATCAAGGGAATTTCCGAAAACATTCTGTCTTTCAACTGAACATTCTGAACATTCCGAAAATTCCGATTCTGAAAATTCCGAACGTTCCGATTTTTTTCCGCCTGAAGAAAACGCGTCGTTGTAGACAAAACTTTTTTTTCCTGTGTTGTAAGGCGGATCGATGTAGATAAAATCAACTTTTCCCGAAAAGCGATTTTCCATAAGACGGAGGACAGGATAATTGTCGCCGGAAATAAACGAATACTGCGACTTTAAGAGCAAATCTTCCCACGAATCCGAATCTGAAAAGCCGCACAAATCTGAATCCGAAGATGAAGCAGAGAAATCCGAAAACCTGCGAAAATCCGAATCCAAAGCCACAGAATGAAACCGGCATCTCTTCAGGAACTCGTCATTATCCGCAGGCTCAGGAATATCAGTCCAGCTGATTGAAAAACCCATTTTTTACCTCAAGTCGACTTTTTTTAATTAAATAGCCCGCATGTCTTTTTTATACTTTTATAAAATCATTTAAGTGGAAGAGAAAACCGACATTTGGGCTGGCAATTTCTATTTAAGCTCCTCGATGTGCTCAAGCCCGAGCTTTAAAATCTGGGAAACATGGTCATCGGCAAGCGAATAAATCAGCGATTTTCCTTCGCGCCGGAATTTTATAAGTTCATTTGCTTTCAGCAGACGCAGCTGGTGGCTTACAGCAGACTGCGTCATTCCGAGCGCCGAGGCGATTTCGTTCACAGCCATTTCCCTTTCAAGAAGCACAAACATGATTTTGATTCGTGTTGAATCGCCAAAGATTTTGTAAAGCTCCGCAAGATTCAAAAGCAGATTTTCGTCAGGCATAATTCCGTCCAAGTTTTCCATATTTACAATCGCTCCACTTTATTTGAACAACTGTTCATATAATATTTGCTAACCAGATTAATGTCAATCGCAGAGATTTTTCACTTCAGGTATTCCGCATTACAATCCAGTATTAATTTTGGTCATTTCGAGAGCCTCAATGACCATACATCTTAAAAACTGATTTCCGTGTTTTTCATTCGGTTCAGAACTCAAAAAAAAACTAACACTCTTTTTATTTTTTCCGATAATCAATTAAAGAATCTCTTGAGCGAGGAAAAACATGAACAAAAAAATTGCATTTTCGTTTGCTTGCCTTATTGCTGTGATTTTTTATTCCGGCTGCAAATCCGTCCCGAAAGCAGAACCGACTTTGATTGAACTTATAAAAAGCGGACGCGTCGATGAGGCAAAAGAGCGGTTCACAAGCAAATACGATGTGAACGAAGTCGACGAAGACGGAAATTCAGTTCTACACATCGCGGCGATTTTAGATGATTCAGACCTGGTGACATTTTTTGTCATAAAACACGCGAATTTGAATCTTGAAAATTTTTTCGGTCAGACTCCGCTTCATGTTGCAATCGAAAACAATTCTTACGAGGCGGCAAAAGCGCTCGTTTCTCTTGGCGCAGATATTTTCGCCGAAAATCAGGAAGGAACGCCGGCAATCGCGCTTGCGTTTGAAAAAAATTCTGTTTACTACGACATTTTTATAACCCAGAAAACAAGCGAACATAAAAGAGCGGAAAACGGGCAGAACATCGTCCATTATCTTGTGCAGACAAAAGATGAGCAGGGAATAAATCTCTGCGTAAAAAAAGATATTCCGCTTGCAGTTCCAGACAACAGCGGAACAAGTCCGCTTGAGCTCGCCTTTCAGAATCTGAACGACATCAAATCCGTGCGAATCGCGGCGGAACTTATAATGAACGGAGCGGAAACTGACAGTTCGGAATTCAATTATTTCCAGACAGCAATCCGGACACGGAACCTTGATTACAGGTTTGCCGACGGACAGACTCCTCTTCACATCGCAGCGATTCAAGGCGACACTGCAATCGCGCAGTACTTACTTGAAAACAACGCGCTCACAAATGTCCAGGACAGTTCAGGAGCAAGTCCGCTCCACGAATCAATCCGTTACGGAAACACGGAAATCGCAAAACTTCTTCTTGCGCACGGAGCAAATCCGAACGCGAAAGACAATCTTGGAAAAACTCCGGTTCTTCTTGTGATTCCTGAAGAACACAGAAACGAGCTTTACGCTCTTCTTCTCGAGAACAAAGCCGACATGAAAACAAAAGATATGTACGGCGACACAGTTCTGCACACAGCGACGATGACAAAAGTTCCGACTGAAATTCTTGGACAGTTTTTGTCGGCAGGCGCAGACATAAACGCGCGGAACAAAGTTGGAGCGACTCCGCTTGCAATCGCGATTTCAAACAGCGTTGACGAGCACATAAAATTTTACGCGGAAAACGGAGCGAACATCCACACAAAAGACACAAAAGGCGAAACTCCGCTGACAATGGCTTTAAAGCGGAACGACAAATCTTTGGAGCTTTTGCTGAATTCAAAAAACGCGGATTCACAGGATTCAGAAGGAAACAATCCGCTTAATGTAGCGATTCTGAACGACTCAAGTCTTCCGAAAATTCAATATATCCTAAGTTTTACAAACGATGTGAATGTCCGCAATTCAGACGGAAACACAGCGCTTTATCTTGCAGTCCTTAAAAACCGCAGGAAACTCGGAGAACTTCTGCTTGCAAAAGGCGGAGACATTTTCGCCGCGAACAACAAAAGCCAGTCGCCTTTAAGCCTTGCCTTGAACGCGGGCGAACCGATAATGGACTGGCTTATAACTTCGCAGACAATAAACGCGACAGACGGAAGCGGAAACACAGCATTGCATTACGCGGCGGAATGGGGAATCGAAAACGCGATTTCCATTCTGAACCAGAAAGGCGCGAACATCGAAGCGAAAAACGCGAACGGAGAAACGCCTCTTTTCAGCGCGGCAAAAGCAGACAATCCTGATGTGATTGACCTTCTTGCAAACGAAGGAGCAGATATTTCTGTCCGCGACAATCTGGGAAGCACTCCGCTTCACACTGCTGTACGCTGGGGAAACCCGAACACTGCGGAAAAACTCATTTCGCTCGGAATCGATGTGAACTCTCAAAATGTTTCAGGAAAATCTCCGCTTGCCGAGGCAGGACTTGCAGGAAAATACGAAATCGCGCAGCTTCTTCTGGACTATGACGCAAATCCGAACACAAGCGACACAGACGGAAGGACAATTCTTATGGATTCAATCCGCGGAAAAAACGAAAGCCTTATCAGACTTCTTCTGTCTTACAACGCGAATCCTCAGATTCAGGAAATAAACGGACGCAATTCTTATCACGAAGCGGCTCTTACAGGCGACGAAAAAATAATTTCTCTGATTCTTGATGCTGGAGGAAATCCGCTTTCACGCGACAAACAAGGAACTACTCCGTTCGATTTGAGCCTTGATTACGACATCGGAATCGTAAAATCGGTTTTAGGCTCGGACAGGACAATCGCCGACAGCGACGGAAACACGCCGGTTCATATTGTCACAAAAAAACAGAAAGATTTAGCTCTTCTTGAAACTTTGATTCAGGATTCTTATCCGTTCGACACAAGAAATTCCGCAGGCTACACACCGCTTGGAATCGCGATTGAAAACGAGAACATGGAATTTTCACGGATTCTTCTTGAAAAAGGAGCAAATCCGTTCACAATCCTTGACAGAAAAGGAAACAATCCTGCCTCTATCGCGCTGAAAAAAGAAAATTCCTATATCGTCGGAGAAATCTGCAAGCACGCAAAGGATTTCACAGACATTCAGGGAAACACGATTTTGCATTACGCGGCGCGGCTTTCCGGCGAAGAGATGGTTGGAAAACTTCTTTCTTACGGACTTGATGTTTCTGTGAAAAACATTTCAGGCGAAACTCCTTACGACACAGCGATCCGATGGAAAAAAACTGAAGTCGCAAAACTTCTGATTCCAGTTTCGCCCGACGAAAAATGATGAAAAACAAAAAAATTGCCGGACAGAAAAAAAATCCGGCAATCAAAAACAGAATCGAACAGAATCAAGATGACTTGAACTGAATTCCAGAAAATCATCAAAGCGGCTCAAGGTTTTTCAAGTCTAAATAGAAATAGTCAAAGCCTTCTTCTGTCTGAGAAAGAACAAATCGTCCGATGACTTCGATTTCAGAATCAGGCTCAGGAAGACTTTGATTTTTCAGCTGATTTTCCAAAGGCGAACCCGGCGTGATTTTAAACTCAAGACCTTGCTGGCAGCAAGCCAACGCGTCAGAAACGACAACAGTCGTGACTTCTTCGGTTTTTCCGTTCGGAACAAATCTGCTGAAATTTCCGCGGACTTTTATAAGCTTTCCGTCGTATTTGTCCGGCATAACCAGCATATTGAAAACCTCCGCGTAAACCATAGTCGCGCTCATTTTTGTCAGGTCAAGGCTTAATTTTTCTCCGCCGAAAACTTCGTCCGTGTTCGACTTCACTTCGCCAAGCTCAAATTCATCAAACTCATCGACATAATCATTCGGATTTAGATTTTGCCGCGAATTGTTTTTTGAACAGGAAAAGAAAACCGACGAAGCCAAAGCCAGAACAAAAACCAAAAACAAAAAAATCATCTTCTGCATAAAATTTTTCCTAAAAACAAAAATATTATAAAAACGGAAACTTCCGCGGCGACAATCGTCGAGCCGACAGGAGTTCCGGCAAGAATCGAGACAAAAAGTCCGGCCACGGAACAGAAAACCGAAACCAGACTTGAACACAACGCAACGCCTTTGAATGTTTTGCAGACTTTCATCGACGAAAGCGGAGGAAAAATCAAAAGCGCGGAAACCAGAAGCGAGCCGACAAAATTCATAGCGACAACAATTATCACGCCGATGAAAAGCGAAAAACAAAGATTGTAAAGAAAAACTTTTCCGCCGAAAGCCGAAGCAAAATCGCTGTCAAAAGTGTAAAGAAAAATCCTGTTGAAGAAAACCGCGAAAAGCGCGATTGCAAAAACGCAAAGAAAAACCGAAAGCAAAACTTCGGATTTTTTCAAAGTCAGAATCGAAGTCGAGCCGAAAAGAACTGTGCAGACATCGCCGGAAATATTCGATGATTTTGCAAAAAGATTCATAAGAAGATAACCGATTCCCAAAGTTCCCGAAGAAACAAGAGCGACAGCCGCCTCGGAATTTTCCTTGCGTTTTGAAGACGCGTAGAAAATCAGCGCGGAAAAAACCAAAGTCGCCGGAAGAACAAAAAACATCGGGCTTGTGATTTTCAGAACCGACGCGACAGCAAGCGAGCCGAACGCAGAATGGCTCAAGGAATCTCCGATAAACGAAAAACGGCGAAGCACAAGCGGAATTCCGATTAAACCTGCGCAAAGCGAAATCAGAATTCCGACGACAAGCGCGTTTTTTACAAAAGGAACTGTCAAATAAAACTGAAGCTTCTCAAACATTTCTATCATTTTATGATTTTATCGCGGATTTTTTGTTTTGATAAGTTTGCCTTTTCAAAAACCTCATAATTCTTTTCCGCCAAAGAAAGATAAGTCGCTCCGTTTTTTATGTCGCTTTCTTTCACGCTCTGCATTGAATCAAGCTCAAAGATTTTCAATCCGGATTTTCCTGCATTCCCGATTACAGTTTCCGCAAGTTTTCTGTCCGAATTTTCCAGGACGAACACAAAGGCGTTTTCCGCCGATTTTAGTTTTTCAACAAGAAACATGACGCGTTCAAAACTCGCTTCGCTTTCCGCAGAGCAGCCGCTGAACGCAGAAACACAGTCAAGCCCGTAATCTCTTGCAAAATACGAGAACGGAAAACGGTCGCAGAAGACAAAAAGCGGCTTTTCATCTTTTTCATTTATCTCTTCAAAGAGAACAGAAAATTTTTCGTCCAAGGATTTCAGCTTGGTTTTGCACGAGGCGGCGTTTTCTGCAAAAATTTCAGATTTTTCAGGAACGATTTCGGAAAGAGAACGGCAGATTGAATCGACAAAAATTTCCGCATTCTTCAAAGAAAGCCAAACGTGCTCGTCAAATCCGAAAGCTCCGTGAGAATCGTGAAGTTCGTGATATTTGTAAGCTTCGTTCAAATGTGATTCGTAAAATTCGTGTTCTTCGTGCAAATCGTCAGATCCGTGCAAGTCGCCCGATGAATCAAAATGTTCGCGCAGTTCAAAAGTTCCGTGCAATTCAGAAAGTTCGTGATGTTTATAAGTTTCGTGCAATTCAAAATGTTCGTGCGGTTCGTGTTCAGTTTCCGCGATTTTCGGAAAATCCGAATCTAAAAGACAAAGTCTTTTGACGCTTGGAATATTTATGTTTTCAATCCAGATGTCGCTTTCTCCGCCGACAAAAATAAACAGGTCGCTCGCCTCGATTTCAATCAAATCCTTTGCGGAAGGCTTGAAACTGTGCAGGTCCGAGCCGTTTTTCTGAATCAGAATGATTTCAAGATTTTCAACGCCGGACGCGATTTCCCTGGTCCAGTCGAAAATCGGAAAAATGCTGCAGACAACTTTCACATCTGTTTTTCCGCCGTTTTCAGAATGACTTTCCAGACGATTTTTTGAACAGCCGGAATTCACAAATCCGCAGACAAAAAAAATCAGAATCACAGAAACAGGCAAAAACATTCTAAAATGTAAAAACGCGTTTTTCATAAAATCCCACAAGCACGATTACCTAAGAAAATCTCAATTAGTCACAAGTATTAAAAAATCCAAATGCCGTGTTTTACAAAAGCCGACATTTGGCTAAAAATCCATAAAAAAACTGCTCAAAAAGTTTTCGCTTAAAGAGCAGTTCTTTCAAAAACAGGATTTCATAAAGCAAAAACTAAATCCTGCCGGAATATTTTATTTATTAAGCAAATCCGCCAAATCCTTCGCTGTAAAGTGAAGATATTCCGCGACTTTTGCAGCCGGTCCGGATGTTCCAAAACGGTCGATGCAGAACAAATCATTTCTGCTTGTCGCGTAATGTTTCCAGTTCGCGCTTACTCCAGCCTCAGCGCAGACAACTCGTTTTGCGCCGCCAAGAAGCCCGTTCTGAACCGACTCGTCCGCGTTGTCGAATTTTGTGTAATCAATCACAGAAACTACGCGGATTTTTTTGCCGTTCGCAAGTTTTGCAGCCTCAATCGAAGTTGAAACCTCAGAGCCTGTCGCCAGAACTGTAATGTCAGGAGTTCCTTCGCAGTCGAGCGCGATATATGCTCCGTTTTTGCGGATTTCATCTTTCCAGTTTTCGCTGGATTTTGAAAATCCCTGAACCGCCTGACGTGTAAGAACTATGCAGACAGGATGATTTTTTGATTCGTAAGCGATTTTCCATGCCTCAAGTGTTTCCTGCGCGTCCGCCGGACGAAGAACCTGGACATTCGGAATCGCGCGGAGAGAAGCCAAAGTTTCAACAGGCTGATGTGTCGGACCGTCTTCTCCTACATAAATCGAATCGTGCGAAAGAACATAAATGTTCGGAATTTCCATCAACGCCGCAAGTCTAATCTGGGCGCGAAGATAATCCGCAAACACAAGGAAAGTCGCGCAGAACGGACGCAGTCCGCCATGAAGATTCATTCCGGAAACCAGCGCGCTCATAGCAAATTCACGGATTCCGTATTCAATTGTCCGTCCTTTTCGGTTTTCAGGAGTAAATATTCCGTCGCAATCTTTCAGGACAGTTTTGTTCGGACCAGCCAAATCCGCAGAACCGCCGACAATGTTTCCGTAACGCTGACACATCATGTTCAAGACTTTGCCGCTCGCGTCGCGGGTCGCCATCTTGTCAGTGTCGCCGAATTCGATGTCAGCGACTTCGCTTGTCGCATCGTCATTGTGGAACGAGTCCCAAAGTTTTTTGAGCTCAGGATTTTCTTTTGCCCAGGCTTCAAATTCCGCTTTCCAGGAATCTTCGTTTTTCTGCCATTCTGATTTTTTTGAAGCGAAATATTTGTAGGCTTCAGGCACAACATAAAAATCCTGATCTTCCGGAAGTCCGAGCGATTTTTTTGCGGCTCTGATATTTTCTTCTCCGAGCGGCGCTCCGTGAGTTGACTCAGAGCCTTGCGTCGGTGAAGATTTTCCGATTATAGATTTTAAAATAATCAAAGAAGGCTTGTCTGCGCATTTCTTCGCTTTTTCGACAAGTTTTAAAATCTCTGAAGGCTTGTACATATCGCCTTTCAAAACCTGCCAGCCGTAGGCTTCGTAGCGTTTTGCGACATCTTCGTCAAAAGTTATGTCGGTCGAACCGTCGATTGAAATTTTGTTCTGGTCATAGAAAACAATCAGTTTTCCGAGTTTCTGTGTTCCGGCAAACGATGAAGCCTCGGAAGAGATTCCTTCCTCAAGACAGCCTTCGCCGACCAAAGAATATGTGTAGTGGTCAACGATTTTGTGGCCCGCTGTATTAAAACGCGCGGCAAGCATTGATTCCGCCAAAGCCATTCCGACCGCCATTGAAACGCCCTGACCAAGAGGTCCTGCTGTACATTCAACGCCGTCTGTGATTCCGTATTCAGGATGACCGCAGCAAACCGAGCCGACCTGACGGAAAGACTTGATGTCGTCCATGGAAACTTTATATCCGCTCAAATGCAGAATCGAATAAAGAAGCATAGACCCGTGACCAGCAGAAAGAACAAACCTGTCTCTGTCCGCCCATTTTGAATCAGCAGGATTGTGCTTAAGGATTTCGCCATAAAGGACTGCAGCCAATTCCGCCGCACCAAGAGGCGTTCCCGGATGTCCAGAATTCGCTTTCTGAATCGCATCCATAGACAGGCTTCGGATTGAAGCCGCCACCGCATTAATCGCTTTTTCGTTCATTTTTTTCCTCACGAAATTTATATTTTTATTCTCCTCAAATTTCAACACATTTAACTGGTTCAATCGCATTGCGAACAAAAACTGAAGTCCGCCGACATCATTTTTCTATCGTTTTACAGAAAATTCTTGATTTCTTCGGAAAGCTCCTCTGCTGACGGATGGATTTCCAAAAGTGTCCTGAATTTCGGATTCTGGAAAAGTCCTGCCAAAGTCGACAAAATCTGAAGATGTGTCTGAGGATTCT